>CAZOXJ010000013.1:0-19302 GCA_964583325.1 uncultured Lentimicrobiaceae bacterium | reverse complement strand
ATTCGGTGATTCGACTATTAATAAGTAGAAATAGCTGAATGAAGACTGAATAAAAGAAATCGCATTGTTTTGCAGGTGTGCCTTTATGCAATCGAAAGATTTTATCTAAACTAAAAAAAACCGGATTACTCCGGTTTTTCCCAATTAAACTCTGAAACAACCAAAGCTATTTACCTCGTAATTACAATACGTTTAACCATATTTGTTTGTGCATTACGAAGTGTTACCATATAAACACCATCAGGAACAATACCCATGTTAACAGGCAGAATTTGTGTTCCATGGATTGTTACGTTTTCCTGCTTCCATAACAGTGCGCCGGCAGTGTTAAAAATTTCGATGTTCAACTCAACCATCTCAGCTGAAGTTATCTCTATATTAAACTGTCCATGGTTAGGATTGGGATACACTTCCACGGATTGGCTTACTTTAAAATCACTTACTGAAACAGGCAAAACAAGTATGGAATTGGAAACACCCGAACTGCAATCTGCCAAGGTAACAACTACGGTGTAATTCCCTTTGTAAACCGCAATATGCTGCTGGTTAGTAGCTCCCGGAATAATAACTCCGTTCAGATACCATTGATTTCCGTTTATTGCACTGCTGGTGAGTGTATCGCCATGCTGTGTGATTACAGGTGTTGCAGGTAAAGGCGTAACAAAAACATCGAATACGCTCGGAACAATCGGAGCACATCCCAGGTCATTTGTATATTCAACACTTACCATCTGGTCACCGGAGCCTGTCCAGCTTACTGTTATTGCATCTGTTCCTGCACCTGAAGTAATTGTACCGCCCGGAGATACTGTCCACACATAATCATCATAATTCACTTGTGTAAAATAATCTACACCTGAACTGCCCTGGCAAATAGAATTAACCCCGTTTATTATAGGCACAGGTACCGAAAGTACTTCAACAGTATGAGTAGCTGGTATGGGTGAATAGCAGCCGATTTGATTATCATAGTTTACCGTAATACTTCGCGTACCAGCAATTCCCCAATCAACGGTGATTTGATTTGTATTAAGTCCGGTTGTGATAGTACCTCCATAGGAAATTGTCCAGATATAATTACTCGAACCGGGTTCGGTAGTGTATTGTACGCCATTAGTTCCGGCACATAATGAAATGTCTCCTGAAATGGCGGGAACAGGTGTTACACCTATAACCAGGCTTCCGTTGGCATAACTTATTAAATAATTGAGTGAAGTAAGCCCCGAAGGAATTATTGAGTAAGTACCGGCCTGAATTGCCGCGATTGCTGTTCCGCTATATGCCAGCACACCACCAAGTACTTCCGGACCTTCACCATTCACAAGACCAGTGTAAGCTACAGTATATCCTCCGTTATAAATTACCCCGTTAAAACATTTGAATTTATCCTCTGCCTGAACTGAAAGCTCTTTTTGTGTGATACTGAACTGAGTAGCTGCAGAAATTGATAATGAATAGTTTAAGCCTGCAGTAAGAGTTCCGATTGTGTAGGCATAGCTTCCGGTATTTTCTCCGCTTACGCGGCCGATTATACCTGTAAATAAATCATTCCCAAGTAAATCAGGAGCAAATGAATAAGTGAATGGTACCGGATCAGCCTCACCGTAAACCTTTGTTTGTCCGGCATGTGCTGTAATAACAATTGGTTTGGGGGTAATACTGAATTCAGGAGCTGCTGCTACCGATAAACTGTAGTTTGAACCGGCAGTTAACGTTCCGATTGTATATGCGTAGTTTCCGACATTTTCGCCGAGTACACGACCCATCGCACCACTGATCACATCCGCTCCAATCAATGCAGGAGCAAACGTATAGGTATAAGTACCAGGATCAGAATTGCCAAATACTTTTGTTTGGCCGGAATTAGCTGTTACAACAATTGCTTTGGTAGTGATACTGAACTCAGGTGTTAAGGCTACAGATAAACTATAATTCGCGCCGGCAGTTAAAGTTCCGATTGTATATGCATAGTTTCCTACATTCTCTCCGCCCGCACGGCTCATTGAACCAGTGATAACATCAGTACCCTCCAAAGCAGGAGCAAATGTGTAGGTGAACGGTGCCGGATCCGCAGTACCGAAAACTTTGGTTTGACCGGCATTGGCGGTTACCACAATTGCTTTGGTTGTTACACTGAATGTTGGCGCTACCGCAACGGATAAACTGTAGTTGGTACCGGCCGTCAGTGTTCCGATTGTAAATGCATAGTTTCCGACATTTTCGCCTGCGTTCCGACCCATAAAACCGGTAATTACATCAGTACCTATTAACGCAGGAGCAAATGTGTAGGTGAAGGGTGCCGGATCTGCAGTACCGAAGACTTTGGTTTGACCGGCAGTGGCTGTTATTAAAATATTCTTTGCTGTAATTTCAAGTGAAATGAGTGTTCGCGATGCACTTACACATCCGGTTGTAATATCTCTGGCTTCGGCATATGCTGAATAGGTGCCAACATTTGTACCCGACGGAGCTGAAATTGTAGTTCCTCCGGTGGCATTAGCATACCAGTCAACGGTTTCGCCAACACCAACAGTTGCTGATGCTGTTTTTAATGTTCCATCATACGCATAGGTGTTACTCCCTGCAACAGGCACTTGCAAAGGTGAATATACGGTAACGGTAATATTGGCGCATCCTACGCTATATTCCGAGTTATTGTAGTTTCTTGCATAATAGGTAGTTGAAACCGTCGGATTGACTGTTATCGGATTACCTGTGGTAACGAAAGTTCCGCCACAACTTGAGGTGTACCAGTAAACAGTCCCATCAGCGCCGCTTGCAGTAAGCTGGGTTGCTGCACCACTGCATACCGGATTTACTGATGCCGCTATTGACGTAGGATCAGCCGGTGTAGTTGGATTTGTGTATGGATTTAATCCGCCATAAGCGATAGCGCCTACTTTAATGTTACCTATCGGGAATTCGCAATAGCCTGTTGCGGCTAACGTGCCAACACCATCGAATAACGGATCAGAGGGAAGGTGTTTTAAAAGAGTATAGCCTCCCTGATATCCATAATCAGGCTGAATTTCTACCGGAAGCATGTCGTTATAATCCGATGCATCGATACCTAATAATGTAAAAACCGACCATCCTGTAAAAATTACTCCGCCATGATCATTTTGAGCAAAATTCTTAATAACCGATTGAACGGTAGTATATCCTGCAGTCATTTCTCCGCCCCACTGACCACTTCCGCCCATAATAATAACATTATAGTTGTTTATCTCAGCTTGGGTATCAATCATATCAGAAGTGACTTTAACACCCGTAATTCCGGACCTCCCCAATATGGCAATTAAGGTGTCAGCAGCTATTACATTGGGATAGCCTGTGGAACCGGATGAATAAAAAATTCCGACAACAGGATTTACAACATAGCTGTTCATTTTCACCATATTAACAAATAATGTTTTTTCAGCATTATGTTGAAAAAAATCACCCCAATAGGAGCTACTTGTTGACATCATATAGCCTAATCCACAGTACATTACTTTGCCATTGCCATAATTCCAGCCGACAATTGCATGCTGATCACTGCCAGAAGATAGTAAGGATGAGAAGAATAACAGAAAAAACAACGACAGAATCTTTGTCATTCCCGATGCCTTAGAAAAATTCAGTAAATGTGGTTTACGTTTCAATGTAAGTTCCATGTTTTGGTTGTCAAAACCAATTTCGCTTGTTTTGTTCATGTAAAAATCCTCCATATTAATTTAAATTATTGATGATTTATATTTTTTTGATTTTTTACTGTTTCACCGGACTTCAAGGCTTTCATGTTTGCTATTTGTAAAAAAATGTATGCTTTAATATTAAACTATTTATTGCTCAACAACCAGCCTTATTTAATCGTAACACACTGAATAAATGAATGTAATCATTTAGAAAGGGATAACCAGTGAAATTTTTTCTGAGCTCTTTTAATTCTTCATTCCGGCTTAACTATCGAAGAATAATATCCACAACAGTCAGATCAGGCTAGAAATCCAAAATATTGTTCCGGAATTTATGCTTCATATGCTATCTGCGCCATCTATCACTGTGTGTTCAGAAATCATGGTCATCTTTTGCAGCCATTCATAAATTAATTTCGGGCTATCAAGGATAAACAGTCGCATTTATAAAGAACAAATTTCGAGCATCAAAATAAATGCATAAGACAGGCAGAGTCTGTAGCGTAAAAGCTTTTTATCTTGTAGTGCTTATTATACATTTAGAGTAGTTTTATCAGTGACTAAAGAAGCCTTTTATAAAACCGGGAATAGAAAAAAAAAGAATGCAACCAGGGAAAGACGTTTCCGTCAGTTGAAAGCGTTTTGAAAATGATAAATAACATATATGAAGCATGATAGATATTTCCGTTTTCTAAAAGATAAGACAAACAAATACGGTAAAATCAATTTTGGCTTGTGATCAGGAAAAATCAAATTCCTCTTAATTCCTTTATATTAAATATCTGGAGAGGTAAATATTTGAATGTAAAAACAAATAACTCCAGCTTTCTGATTTGCGAAATTCAACCTTTTATCAGCTAAAAAGCATCATTTATAATTAGTTTTCCATAACTTCATGACCTATAACCTGATAAATTGACAGCTAATTTCGCAACTCAATGCTAATAAGCTAGTATGTTAATGTCTCTGACCATAGCATTTTCGGTACACTCCTTCGAATAATAAAACAAGACTAAAAAATGTATTCTTAACCTCTTTTTCTACCTTTGCAAAAAAATTAACCTATGAACAGAGGTCCTATATCACAGTTTATTGAGCATCATTACAGGCATTTTAATTCAGCCGCCCTGGTTGATGCAGCCAAAGCATACGAAACACATCTGCTCGAAGGCGGCAAAATGCTGATTTCCCTGGGCGGAGCCATGAGTACCGCCGAACTGGGAATTTCCTTAGCCGAAATGATACGTCAGGATAAAGTACAGATAATCAGTTGTACCGGAGCCAACCTCGAAGAAGATATTATGAACCTGGTTGCTCACTCCCATTACCGCCGGGTACCCAACTACCGCGACCTCACACCCGAACAGGAAAACGAATTGCTCGAAAAAGGGCTGAACCGCGTTACCGATACCTGCATCCCCGAAGAGGAGGCTTTCCGCAAAATTCAGCATCATATTGTTAAAATATGGAAAGATGCCGAAGCCAAAGGCGAGCGCTATCTCCCCCATGAGTATATGTATAAACTCCTGCTCAGCCGGGTGATGGAAAACGATTATGAAATCGACCCCAAACACTCGTGGATGCTGGCTGCTGCCGAAAAAAACCTGCCCATTATTGTTCCGGGTTGGGAGGACAGCACTATGGGAAATATTTTTGCTTCCTACTGCATTAAAGGAGAACTAAAGCCTTCGACCATGAAAACCGGAATTGAGTATATGATGTGGCTAACCGAGTGGTACAGGGCAAATTCATCAGGCAAGGGAGTAGGATTTTTTCAGATTGGCGGAGGGATTTCGGGCGATTTCCCTATTTGTGTTGTACCTATGATGTACCAGGACCTGGAGTGGCACGATGTACCGTTCTGGAGTTATTTCTGCCAGATTTCGGATTCCACCACTTCGTATGGCTCCTATTCCGGTGCTGTTCCCAACGAAAAAATAACCTGGGGAAAACTTGCCATCGATACCCCGAAATTTATTGTCGAAAGCGATGCCACAATTGTTGCGCCGTTGATCTTTGCATGGTTACTGAAATGGTAACTAATTTATATTCAACAATTTAAAACAGCAATAAATTAACAGCAGCTATCAAGAAATAGCTCAGTTGCTATTTGAACTTTGAATCCTGCTGGTTTTATCCATTGCTTGACTACACTAAAATAAGGCATTCCCGCTATCGGAACTTTAAAACGATAGCGGGATTTTTCGTTTTTATTTATACATATTCTAAATAAATGAATTTATCTTAAAAAAGTACATATAATGTTACCCAGTTAAGAAAGTATTTATACTTTAGCACCCTATTTCTTTGTGAATCTGAAACTTGACAGATCAAACATCCCCCTTAAAAACCAAACCTCAACTCATGAAAAACAATTACTTTACGCTTAACAGGCTGCTTTTCTCTTGTTTAGTGGCCTTTTTTATGTCATTTGCATTCCTTGCCAATGCCGAAAAAGTTACCTATTCCGATAGCTGGGGACAGCAGGGAGTTTCTTTGAAGGCACAAAATTCATCAGGTGTTACGGTTAATTTCTCGATTAATGAATTTACACTCGACACCCGTGCAATCAATGGTGAAAGCATGCAGGAAATTGGCCTCGAAGGTATTTTTCTGCCTAATGGCGAAGGCGCACCCAACCTGCCAACGCTGAGCAAATACATTGCTATTCCTCAGGGCGCAACTGCCAGCATCGAAATTGTAAACATGCGTGTTGAAACCTATCAGAATATCGAAATGGCTCCTGCTCCGCGTATACCGCTGGAAACCGAACGCGGACCACTGCAATATAACCGCGATTTAAGCATCTATTCGAAAAATGCTTTTTATCCGGCTCAACCGGCATCACTTTCTCCAAATTCACAAATCCGTGGTGTTGATATGGTGATGCTCAGCATTACACCTTATCAATACAATCCGGTAACTAAAGAGCTTAAAGTATACCGCGACCTTGAAGTAAAAGTTAACTTCACAGGTGGCAACGGACAATTCGGCGACTCCCGTTTACGCAGCCGTTACTGGGATCCAATCCTTATGGATCATGCATTTAACAATGCTTCAATTCCTGCTGTTGATTATTCGACCAGGGCAGCTCATTATGCCAATACAGATGCTACAGGTTGCGAATACCTGATTATTGTTCCTAATGATGCCATTTTCAGGACATGGGCTGATACAATCAAAGCTTTCAGAACAGAACAAGGTATTCTTACCAAAATTGTATCGCTGCAGGAAATTGGAGGAAATACAACCACCATTATCGAAAATTATATAAATACGGCTTACACCACATGGGATATTCCTCCTTCGGCTATCCTGATTATGGCTGACTATGGCACTAACGCGGCCAACAGTATTACTTCACCTATATGGGACAGCTACTGTGTATCCGACAATATTTTTGCGGATGTTGATAATGATGACCTTCCGGAGATAGCTATGGCTCGTATGACAGCCAATAATGCAGAGCAACTGCAAACCTATGTCCGAAAATTTATTGATTACGAACGTACCCCTCCGACTGATCCGAGTTTCTATGCTAACCCTATTACTGCTTTAGGATGGCAGACCGAACGTTGGTTCCAGATTTGTTCAGAGGTTGTTGGTGGATTTTTCAAAAACGTACAGGGGAAAACACCTGTTAGAATTAACGCAGTTTATGAGGGAACTCCCGGCTCACAATGGTCAACAGCAACCAACACCAATACCGTTGTCAGCTATTTCGGGCCAAACGGGTTGGGTTATATTCCTGCTTCACCGGCTGAACTTGGTGGCTGGGACGGAGGAACAGCTACCATGGTTAATAACGCATTAAATGCAGGAGCATTTATTCTGCAGCACCGCGACCATGGTATGGAAACAGGCTGGGGCGAACCATCCTATGTTAACAGCAATATCAACGGCTTGACCAATGTTGGAAAACTGTCGTACATCATGTCAGTAAACTGTCTGACGGGTAAGTATAACTATAGCAGCGAGTGTTTCGCCGAGAAATTCCACAGGTATAAATATAACGGGCAAAATGCAGGTTGCGTAGGTATCCTGGCAGCTTCCGAAACATCTTATTCATTCGTAAACGATACCTATGTATGGGGATTTTACGATAATATCTGGCCCGATTTCATGCCTGCTTATGGTGCTATGTTCGAAGAGCGTGGATTATTACCTGCTTTTGGTAACGCTGCCGGCAAATATTTCCTGCAACAATCATCATGGCCATATAACACTTCAAACAAAGAGGTTACTTACCACCTTTTCCATCATCATGGCGATGGCTTCCAGACGATATTCAGCGAGGTTCCTCAGCATCTTACAGTATCTCACCCTGAAGTAATGATCAGCTCGGCAACTACATTTAACGTTACAGCTCCTGCTGGTTCATTTATTGCTCTAACAGCAAACGGGATTATTATAGGAACGGCAAACGGAACAGGATCGCCTGTTGCAGTGCCTGTAGCTGCACCTGCTGTTGGCACAACTGTTAAAGTGGTTGTTACCAAAACAAACTATTATCGTCACTACTCAAGCTTTATAGTAATTTCGGATGTGAACCCTTATGTTATCACTGATAATTATACCGTAAACGACCCAACCGGAAACAACAACCAGGCTCTTGATTTCGGAGAAACTGCATTCCTTTCGTTAGGCGAAAAGAACCTTGGAAATAATCCGGCTGAAAATGTTGTTGTTAACCTGGCTCTCAGCGATCCTTACATTACATTTACTGATAATAGCGAAGCATATCCTACCATCCCTTCACAAACAACTATTACTGTTGATAACGGTTTCCAGGTGCATGTTGCAAATAATGTTCCCGACGGATATACAAAAATGGTAACCGCCACCGCTACCAACGGAACCGATACATGGACCAGCTATTTCGATATCACCTGCCGTGCACCTGAACTTGTTGCAGGATCAATGACAATTGACGATTCACAGGGCGGAAACGGCAATGGCCGTCTCGATCCGGGCGAGAGTGCCGTTATCAAAATTACAACCTTGAATAACGGGTTAAGCGCAGCACCTGAAGTTAATGCAACTCTTTCGGTTAGTAGTGGTTTATTAACACTGAATAACAACACATTTAGTCTTGGAACTATCAACCCACTTGGAGCTCCCGTAGCTGAGTTTAATGTTTCTGTAAGCACACAAGCACCTCCGGGCGTATCAATTAACCTCGATTTTACTGCTGTTTCGGGTGCATATTCCGCTCAACGGACGTATATCGTTCAGGCCGGCCTTTTGGTTGAAGATTGGGAAACCGGTGATTTCAGCAAATTTAACTGGACTCACGGAGGAAACCTGCCATGGACTATTACCAATTCAGAACAATACGAAGGTGCATTTACTGCAAAATCAGGCGCAATAGGCCATTCGCAAAGTTCACAGCTTATCCTCACTTATAATGTGCCCAGCAACGACACTATCAAATTCTACTGCAAAACTTCCACAGAACCTGTAGCTGACGGATTTAAGTTTTATGTAGATAACGTGATGAAGATCAGCTATTCAGGAATCACCCCATGGACATATACCGCTGTTCCAGTTGCTGCCGGTAACCATACATTTAAATTTATCTATACCAAAAATGCCGGAAATTCATCCAATTCCGATTGTGTGTGGGTCGACTTCATTGTTTTACCACTTCCACAATATACTACCGCTTTTGCCGGTATTGATGATTATACATGTCAATCTACTCCTTACCAGTGCAGCGGAAATGCATCCAATTATTCAACAGTTGCCTGGACAACTTCTGGCACCGGAACTTTCAGTAATACTACTATCCTGAATCCTGTTTATACCCCAACAACAGCCGATGTAACCGCCGGATCGGTTACTCTTATTATGACCGTTGATGGCACTACCGGAGCAGTTGCTGATACAATGGTACTGAATTTCCAGCAGCCATCAGCAGCATTTGCCGGTGAAAATGCCAGCATGTGCACCGGTTCTGTATTTCCAAACTTGGGAGCCACAGCAACCAATTACACTCAATTGAACTGGACAACGAGCGGAACAGGTATTTTCAGTGATCCTGCAGTAATGTATGCCGAATATATACCAAGTGCTGAAGACATTGCAGCAGGTTCAGTAACACTTACACTGGCAGCATCCAACCAGTCGTGCCAGGCAGCTGTTTCGTCAAAAACACTAACCATCAATGCCAGTCCAAGCACGAACATTGTTGGAGAAGGTGTTGTTTGTGCCATGACTAACGGTGTTTTATACTCCACTGAGCTCAATACAGGAAACACTTACGAGTGGACCGTTGCAGGCGGAACAATCGAATCGGGTGCAGGAACAAACCAGATAACTGTTAACTGGAATTCAGATGCATCAGGCGTAGTTTCCGTTGCGGAAAACACACAACAGAATTGTATGGTTACCCATACCAGGTCTGTTTCGATCAATCCGATACCGGCAACTTCAGTTATCGGAGCGATTTCAGGATGTCCTGGCGATATGGTTACTTATTCAACAACTGCCAACTCAGGAAATTCATACAACTGGGACATTACAGGTGGCACCATTACTTCCGGACAAGGCAGCAATGAAGTTCAGGTTACCTGGAATACTGCCGGAGCTAACAGCATTTCGGTAACCGAAACAATTCTTGCTTCACTGTGTGAAGTTTCCAAAAACATGAATGTAACCATAAACGGCAATGCCGGAGTTCCATCGAAACCACAGGGACCAGCCGAAGTTGACCTGAATGCAACCGGCAATACTGACTATACCGTTACTCCTGCTACCTATGCTCAAAGCTATGTATGGCAACTGTTGCCAGCTGAAGCAGGTATAGTATCAGGCAATACATCCAGCGCAAATGTTGTATGGAACAGCATTTACCGCGGAACTGCTACACTAACTGCAAAAGCTGTTAATAGCTGTAACGAAAGTACTTTGTCCGAAGCAATTACCGTTAACGTATTCAGCTCGTTGGGAATAGGTGATAATACCAGCAACATCGGTGTAGGTGTTACACCAAACCCTAACAATGGCAACTTTAAACTTTCAGTTTCAACTCCTGCCAACGAAACATTGCAGTTACGTATTACTTCTGCCAATGGTAAAGTTGTTTACGAACAAACGGGTATCGAAAGCAACGGCAACTATTCAGACGCTCTGAATCTGAATCTCAGCGCCGGCACATACACAATTACGATCAGCACTGCAAATGGCTACGCTGTGAAGAAGTTTGTTGTAACCAAATAACGGGAAACCGCTTAAAAAAAACCAAAAAGAGGTTGCCACTGGCAGCCTCTTTTTTTATGCCTATAAATAACCATCCGACAGGTTGCTTTTTTGAACCAAACCCGAATTAAGAGAATTTGGAACCGATAAAGTAAATCCATCAGGAATCAAGGGCGGCAGCAGGAAAAACTGTAAAAAAAATCCTGAAAAAGAACAAAAAAAAGACCGGAAAACATATTACTTTTTGCTCTGAGGGCTATTATTATATACTAAACTCTCTCTCAAGTGACTCGTATTTACTCCGGCAAGCTCGTCTTGTTTATGTTATGTCTTATGCTTATTACAGTACATGTTACTGGACAGCAATGGATTGGAGTATCATCACAGTCACCTTTACAGTCTAAAATCGTATCGTCAGGAAGCACAGGTAATTCGGCTGAAATTACAGTTGAAGTACCCGGTTTTTACCTTGACGAAATTATTTTTAATGGAGAAAAAAATCTGATTGCCCGTTTACACGATGGCTATCCAATGATTACACCTGGAAATCCTGATTTACAGAAATTAAATTTTACCCTCCAGCTACCCGCACAAGGCGATATGGCGGTTGTTGTTTCATCATCAAAATATACTGAATACAGTAACATCGAAATTGCTCCTTCTGCCGGAGATATCCCCCGCGACGGCAGTACCGCAAATATCAAAAAAGGAGAGTCTTACACGACTAATGAATTTTATCCATCTCAATTCATTGATTATCAAGATCCTTTTATCGTTAGAAATACACGTTCGCAGTCGTTCCAGGTTTATCCGCTACAATACAACCCTGTTACAAAAGTGCTGAGGTTCTATTACCAGCTCACTTTCTCAATTAAAAATATGGGAGGCGAAGGAACAAATCCATTACAGTTAATGGATTCCGGAATACAAGGAATTGAAGGACTTGAAGCAGCCAACCTAAATCATGAAAGCCCGGCATTAAAAGCAGGCATGCTTCCGGCCGAGCGGGGAAGTTTGCTTATTCTTTGTCCGGCAGAGTATATAGATGTAATTTCACCCTTAGCCGGATGGCGCAAACAAACGGGTATTGCAACAGAGATTGTAAACTCTGATCAGTTTTCGACTCCGGAGCAGATTCTTACCTTCGTTAAAGAATACTATTATAATAAAGGCGACCTGGCATATCTACTTCTGGTTGGCGACGCAAAACATATTCCTCCTTACAATTATTCAAGCGGGTCGAGCGACAATTATTATTCGTACCTGGCAGGAAACGATCATTATCCCGATATCCTGGTTGGGCGCTTTTCGGCTGAATCAGTTAAAGATGTTGAAGTACAGGTTAAAAAAACACTTCAATATGAAAAAGATCCGGGACAAGATGCTGCATGGCTAACAAATGCTACGGGACTGGCATCAACACTTAGTCCGGGTGATGACGGAGAATCTGACTTTCAGCATGTACGTAATGTGCTGAAAACCCTTAAATCAACAACCTATAATCAGGTCAATGAATTTTTTGATGGCGCCCAGGGAGAATCTGATGCTGATGGAAATCCATCATCATCGGACATCACTACTAAAATAAACCAGGGAACCGGGGTGATATTTTACGCCGGCCATGGTTCACCAAGTACCTGGGCAACAGGCTCGGTAACTAAAGAAGTTGTAGAAGGATTAAATAACACAGGAAAGTTCCCCCTTATTTGGTCAGCAGCTTGTGAAACCGGGAATTTTGCCGAAAAATATTGCCTTGCTGAGTCATGGCTAAGGGCGACCAACAGCAGTGGCCAACCTACAGGAGCTATTGCGGCCTTAATGTCGTCAGGAACTCAAACCAGTTTCCCACCCATGGAAGCCCAGGATAAAATTGCTGAACTCATGAGCAATCCCCAGGCAGGATTGCAAACCATGGGCGCCATCACCGTTAAAGGAATGATGAGCATGAACGATGTTTATGGCTCTGCCGGATTTACAACTACTGATAACTGGATTTTATTTGGCGATCCTTCGCTGATGATTCGCACATCGGCACCGGAGCAACTTATAGCAGAACATAAAGGCTACATAGGCTCCGGCAGGAATATGTATTCTGTTAAATGCAATTCAGCCGATGGGTTTGCTTGCATCAGCCGCAACGGTGACATTCTGGGCACAGCAACTATATCCAATGGTTTTGCAACAATTTATCTTGATTATCCTGCTTCGGGCAGCGATTTAACGTTAACTGTTACCGCTTTCAATTATCTGCCCTGCATTTCAAGCATTACAATAACCAACGATCCCGGAAATCCTGAATTATGTATGCCTTTGAATCACAGCAGGCTGCAACCGATAAACAGCAGTTTCTCCTGGGATAGCGGCGATGGCGGAAATCCGGATTACTATTTATTTTATCTCGGAACCGATAATCCGCCTACTAATTTAATAAACGGTCAGAAGCTTACAGAAACACAAATAAAAACTTTCTACAACCTGAAATATGACCAGGTATATTACTGGAAAGTAGTTCCGGTAAATAGTTATGGCGCTGCTGAAGGCAAGGTTATGGATTTCGAAACGATATTTGCCCCTGACGAAGATTTTGAGCCTATATTTAAAAGCCGCTTGCAATGGAATGATGCAGGTATGCAGAAATGGGCCAGTGACGCAAGCCAGTATTTCGATGGACAACATTCTATCCGCTCCGGTCAGATCGGTGACAATGAATATACTTCACTCATTTATCTCTGTGAGGTAACTACATGCGATTTTGTTGGTTTCTGGAGCAAGACTTCCACTGATTCAGGGGATAAATTCAAATTCATTGTTGATGGCGAAATAATAGCCGAATGGAGCGGCATTTCCGATTGGAATTTCCATAGTTACAAAATAGAACCGGGAATGCATCAGCTTGAATGGCGCTATGAGAAAAACGGGGAAATATCAGCCGGCGACGATGCTGCATGGCTCGACAATATTCATTTACCAGTTCATGCTCCTGCAACAATTACTTTATCCGAAACCGGATCGGTTTGCGAAGGATCAGATTTTGAAACATCAGCCGTAGCCGAAAACTATTTCTCAGTCAGCTGGCTGACTAGCGGTGATGGGACATTTGATGACTGTAATCACGAAAATGCGGTTTATAACCCAGGTCCGCTTGATAATGATAACGGAGAAACCAGTTTACATATCCGTTTAAAGAGTTTCGATGGCTGCCCCGATATCACGAAAACTATCAGTCTCAGCATTAATCCTCTCCCGGTAATTGCACTTCCTTCGGACACTATTGTTTCACAAGGATCGGAAATTGAACTAAATGCAACCATAGCAGGAGACATGACCTATAGCTGGGAACCATGCGGAAGCACCAGCCCGGTTATTATAATCGATTCATTATCGTCAGTTAACGGAACTAAAA
This sequence comes from uncultured Lentimicrobiaceae bacterium, assembly GCA_964583325.1. Classification (GTDB taxonomy): domain Bacteria; phylum Bacteroidota; class Bacteroidia; order Bacteroidales; family UBA4417; genus UBA4417. Next base: position 5,022 of record CAZOXJ010000013.1, on the reverse strand, counting down.
CAGCAGCTATAACTGTAACCAGCGCTCAGGGCTGCAAGGCGTCAAAAGATATTGTAATCCATTTCAATAATTCGTCAATCGCAGATTCTTATAAGCTTTATCCAAATCCGAGTAACGGCACTTTTACCCTTGAACCAATTAAAGGATCCGCTGTAATAGAACAGATGATACTTGTTGACCGGGAAGGCAGAACCGTATGGGAAAATGAAGAAGGTGTCAACATTATCGGCTCAAAGCAAATATCAGTCGGAGGATTGGCGGATGGAACATATTTCCTTGTAACCACCAATATTACAGGCCGGACAGTGAATCCTGTTGTAATACAATAAGCAGTCGTAATATTTCCCTTTGAGAGCCTAGAATATCCCCCTAAAAATCACTTCCGGCCTTTTCATCCGGAAAAGTGAATAGTAATTCAACATCTCAGTATTTCCTGACTTTTCAAGATCAATTGTATATAAAAAAAAACACCCTGCTTTCGCGGGGTGCTCTTTACATTCAATACCTTGACCATTTTTAATAGATCAAGGTTGTCGGCTGATTGATTGGGGTTAACCAGCCAAAACCAAAAACCCAATTAATACGTTGCAATCATCGTGCCAAACGAAAGAGTTCTTAGACCTTATTCTGCTTATTTGAGAAGCGCCAGGAATAGATCCGTTTCTTTTCATTTTATTACTCAAATACAGGTATTATTTCCGGTTACATCCTTCAGATATTAGGGATTTTGGTTACATTTGGCCATATTTTTTACTCCCGGTTTATGAAAAAATTTACCCTTATAGCAATACTCATCTTTACCTTAACCGCTGCAAATTCATTTGCACAATTTACAGATCCCAACAACGGGCTGAAACATGTTATGACTGCCGAAGAGGCAGCCAACAAACATAAAATTGCGCTGGGATTTGTCGAAACCGATCCTCCGGCAGGAGTAATCCGTAATGTGGAAGAATTTGGCAATAATGATGGAGTGCTTATTCGGTATCCATTCGGAATTCCAACCGCTTTGATTAAAGAACTGGCTAAAGATGCCAAGGTAACAACAATTGTTGCCAACTCAAATGAGCAAACCACTGTTACCAACCTGTATCAGTCGAATGGAATAAACATGGCAAACTGTAGTTTCCTGATTGCTCCTACCAATTCATACTGGACCCGCGATTATGGCCCATGGTATGTGACATTTGGAAACAACGAAGTTGGAATTGTCGATTTCCCCTATAACCGTCCGCGCCCTAACGACGATGATATTCCTAAAAAAGTAGCTACTTATCAGGGGATACCCTGGTTTGGAATGAACGTGATACATACCGGCGGAAATTACATGACCAACGGCATCGATCAGGCATCGTCAACTACTTTGGTGTGGGATGAAAATCCATCGCAAACCGCTCAGCAAATCAGTCAAAAAATGCAGGATTACCTGGGCATAAACAATTATATGGTTCAGGAAGATCCAAATGGAACCTATATTGACCACATCGATTGTTGGGGAAAATTCCTGGCACCCGATAAAGTACTCATCCGGAAAGTACCGGCTTCGCATCCCCAATACGATGAAATTGAAGCTACAGCATCATTTTACGCTTCTCAGATATCTTCGTACGGCACATTATACAAGGTATTCAGGGTTAATACGCCAAACGATGAACCTTATACAAATTCATTTATCATGAAAAACAAGGTGGTTGTCCCCATCATGGGAAACCTCAACGATGCTTCCGCCATACTTGCGTATAAGAATGCTATGCCCGGATACACTGTGATAGGGTTCCTTGGCAATCCATCTGCACCCTGGGAATCAACTGATGCTCTGCACTGCCGCACCCACGAAATGGCTGATGCAGGAATGTTAAACATCTCGCATATGCCGCTTCACGATTCAATACCGGCACAAGGATGTTTTGAAATAAATGCGGATATTACAGCTTTCAGTGGTCAAACCATTTACCCCGATTCGGTCTGGACCATCTATAAAGTGAATGCAAATGACTGGGACACATTAACCATGACAAATACTGCCGGTAACCTATGGACAGTCTGTATTCCCGGGCAGATGGAAGGCGCAATGATTTCATATTATCTTCATGCCGAGGATGCATCGGACCGCAGTTCGAACCATCCTTATATCGGAGAACCCGATCCGCATAAATTTTATGTTAAAGTTTCGAATCCCCCGAATGTGGTTGTTTCGCCTGATACACTTATGTTTTCAACTTTTGATGACATGATAAATGGAAAAACGGCTGTGGTAAGGAATTTTTCCAATCAGCAGGTTGTACTGAACCAGATTAACAATTCAGCAGAGACCCCATTTGTATGGAACATTGATCCCTGGAACATCAGTTTACCTTATACCATGCAACCTGGCGATTCATTGAACCTTACCGTAAAAATAGCAGTACAAGCCTTACAAGCCACAAACATTCCCTGCGATACCCTTTTCGTGAACACCGAAACCACAAACAATCATGTTATGGTTTGCGCTGATCCGTTCCTTCTCACCAAAATTAATACATCCAAATCTGAGCCAGAAGTTCAGGTCTATCCTAACCCGATGAGCAGCATTACTACTTTCAGCTTAAACAATCAAAGCAGTTCTGAGGTCAGTATCGAAATTTATTCCATGCAAGGGAAATTGGTCGCTGTTCCGCTCAAAGAAAAAATGGCTAAAGGAAATCATACCGTTATTTGGGAAGGTATCGGACTTCGGGGCGAAAAGCTTTCGCCGGGAATATATCTTTACCGGATCACCAGGGGAGATAATGTTTCAACAGGTAAAATTTCAATTCTTTACTAATTTAATTTGGATGCGGATTCTTAATACGGAATTCAATACCATATAAAGATCTGAACCTTTAGCCTGGCAAAGCAATACTATTGTTATATTAGCAGCAGATAAAACAGGAGGCACTGTGATAAACCGCAAAGATGTTCAAACTATTATAAAAGGCGATAAGCGAATGGTACGTGGCTGGGTGATGTACGACTGGGCTAACTCCGTGTACCAACTCACCATAGCATCGGCTATTTTCCCGATTTATTACAATACCGTTACCCGCACGGGCGACAATTTTACAGTTTCATTTTTTGGAGCTCCTGTAATCAATACCGTTTTGTATTCGTGGGCTATTGCAGCTGCATACCTGCTTGTGGCAATTGGTTCGCCACTATTCTCCTCAATGGCCGATTATACCGGCAGGCGAAAAGGTTTCATGCGTGCCTTTACCCTTATCGGGGCAACGGCCTGCGGAGCATTGTTTTTTTTCGATAAAGATCATATAGAGCTAGGGGTAATTGCATTTGCTTTAGGAACAATAGGGTATGGCGGAAGCATTGTTTTTTACAATTCGTTTTTACCTGTTATAGCAGAACCCGAGCATCAGGACCGCATCAGTGCACGCGGATATTCGATGGGTTACCTTGGCGGAGTAGTTTTACTGCTTTTCAATCTGCTGATGATCATGAAACCTGACCTGTTTGGTATTGCCGCCGATAGTTCGTTGCCGGCACGTATTTCGTTCCTGACGGTTTTTTTATGGTGGATTGGCTTCTCACAAATCACATTCAGCCGCTTACCTAAATATACGTTTCGTAAACGAATGAAGAGAGACTCGGTGCTAACCAATGGATACCGCGAACTGCGCATGGTTTTCCGACAGGTAAGGGAATCGAAGAAACTGACCTTATACCTTACAGGGTTCTTCTTTATGATGATGGGAGTGCTGACCACCATGTTTATGGCAGCCACTTATGGCGAAAAGGAAATGGGTCTGAAAGAGGATGTTCTCATCCCGACAATTCTGGTTATTCAACTGGTGGGGATGTTTGGAGCAGTAATGTTTGCCAGGATTTCGGAAAAGATCGGAAATATAAAAGCGCTAATAATTACAATTATTTCATGGACATTGATTTGTATAGGTGCCTATTTTATTTCAAATACAATACAGTTTGTAACCGCGGCATTCTTTATCGGAATTGTGATGGGCGGTTCCCAGGCACTTGCCCGGAGCACATATTCAAAAATGCTTCCGGCTGATACCACTGACCATACTTCTTTTTTCAGTTTTTACGATGTTATGGAAAAGCTTGCGACAGTTGCAGGAACTTTTAGTTTTGGCGTTATCGAAGCAATTACAGGCAGTATGCGTTTTTCGGTACTGGCAATCACTGTGTTTTTTCTGCTTAGTCTTTTCTTTATGTTATTACTTTACAGAAGAACACGAATGGAGGCAAGAGCCTGATTTTCAGAATCCGTGTTAGTTCAGCATCAAACCTGTACTGCTCAATATGAATGCAAAAGATTAAATTTGTGTAAATAGTTTTTTTTGCAAAATCTGAAGCGGATTCTAACTTACAGTAAATCCGTCAACATTATAAAATTCCGTTTTTCAAATCGGGTACTTTTAGCCCGGACTAATATGAAATTTTAATGACCTTACTGATTTGCCTGCTCCACTCAGTTTCAATACTTACAATGTATAACCCGGAGGCAAGCCTCTTGTCATTTCCGGTTACCAGCCATTTTAAATTACAGTCCCCAGCCGGGAAAACTTTATCTGCAAGTAATAAACTCACTCCATTTGCAAGCGAAGTCAGTTTAACCTGAACCCTACCTGCACCCTCATTTATGAAATAAATATTGAGTTCATCGGAAAACGGATTAGGATTAACAGTCAAAGCAGCAGAAGCTGTGATTTCTTTTGATCCGACATTAAAACCGAGGTAAAAATCGTGGGTACTTTTTACTCCCGGAGCAAGAATAATCGTATCGCATTCCGAATTGTAATAATCCATTTCTGCGCAAGCGATGTATGAGCCCCTTACAGGATCGAGCGAATAATATCCTGCGGTGTCAGTAAACAACATTGTGTCAGCTACATATACTTTTGCTCCTGCCAGGGGCAAGCCGGTGAAATAATCAAACACTTTCCCGGTAAGATGTGCAAGCGTATCGGGGATTGCAGGATGAAGATTTTCGATGGCATCAAAATCGAAACCGGCATCATTCACATTGGC
>CAZOXJ010000012.1:26351-34044 GCA_964583325.1 uncultured Lentimicrobiaceae bacterium | reverse complement strand
AAGGGATCGAACATGTACTGGAATTTGGAACCTGGCATTTAAGCCCGGGAACTTCTTTACCCCTCCATTCTCAAAGTGTGAATAATGTAAATTTTCCGTCTAATTATGTAATGCTTCCGCTTTAGGGGCGGCCTACCTTTGTAGTTGTAATTACTGATACAAATAATAGTTCACAAACACAGAACCGATGGCACTAAAACTATTGTTTCTAAAAACCTAACCACCATCTAATAAATTTAAAGTCATGGGAAGCTTACTTTACATCATCGCAGTCATTCTGGTCCTCGCCTGGGCAATTGGATTTTTTGCTTACAGTGCTACCGGTATCATTCACATACTCCTTGTTATAGCGCTTATTGCGGTAATATTCCGTGTTATCCAAGGCAGGAGAGTTTTATAAATTGAACCAATTAACAATCAAAGAAATGAAAAAGATCACATTTGCTGTTATGGCAATATTCTTGTCGTTAACATTTTACCCGGGACAATCAAGTGCCGCAACCACAAAAGAAATAACCCCGGCTTCGGTAGTAATTACAAATCCGGCTGATGCAGCTAAAGTAAAAACCCTTGAGCTAAGGTTGACGGAAATCAAGGATATGGACAAATCGGATCTTAAAGCGGCCGAAAAGCGCGAATTAAGAAAAGAAGTCCGTTCAATTAAAAAACAAATCAGTGAGTTGGGTGGCGGCGTTTACATTTCAGTAGGCGCTATCATTATAATCTTATTGCTTTTGATCATTTTATTATAAACCATTAAAACAAAAATTATGAGCGCAGGAAAAGTATTGTTGGGCGTGTTGGCCGGTGTCGCAACCGGTGCTGTTTTAGGGCTTTTATTAGCCCCTGACAAAGGATCGGATACCCGTATGAAAATATCGAAAAAAGGGAAGGACTATAAGGATTCGATGAAAGAAAAATTCAACGAGTTTAAAGAGAGTATTACCGAAAAATTCGAGAAGGTAAAGGTTGATGTTTCCGATCTCGCTGAACAGGCACAGGCAAAAGCTAAATAGCATAAAAGCTGTAAATGCAATATAACTGCCTTGGAACGAAATATTTTCAGGGCAGTTTCAATATATAAGCAACAAAAACTGTACGACGTGGAAAGTAAAGAATTCAAAATTCCATTTTACGCCAAAACTACCATCTTTTTTGTTGGTTTGTTTACGTTTATCAGCATGTTGTATATTGCTCAAAGTATAATAGTTCCCTTTGTTTTTGCTGTTATTATAGCTATTGTGCTTCACCCGGTTGTTAATTTCTTTGTGCGGTTAAGGATAAACAGGGTTATAGCAATAACTATCTCTTTATTCATCACAATTTTACTTATAGCCGGAATTGGGATGCTTTTATTTTCGCAGGCAAGCAGGTTAAGCGAGTCGTGGCCTTCACTGGTTGAAAAATTCACACAGGTATTCAACCAATCTATAGCTTGGTCATCAGGCTATTTTGATATTTCTCCCAGGAAAATACATGCCTGGATTACTGAAACCAAAAGCGAGTTCCTCAACAACAGTAGTTCTGCGATAGGACAAACACTCATGTCAGTCGGAAGTGCATTAGTCGTCCTGTTTTTAATACCGGTTTACATTTTTTTAATATTGTTTTACGAACCGCTATTGCTTGATTTTGTAAGAAAACTTTTTGGCACCGAAAACCAAAACCAGGTAAGCACAATCGTAACCAAAACCAAAACTGTTATTCAGCAGTATCTTATCGGGTTAATAATTGAAGCCGCAATAGTAGCCGCGCTGGAAATTACGGCCCTTCTGATTCTCGGAATCGAATACGCTATTTTATTAGGCATCCTGGGTGCCTTGCTCAATGTAATACCTTATATCGGTGGGCTTATTGCCGTAGCGTTGCCAATGATAGTTGCACTTGCCACCAAGGATTCAGGCTGGTACGCAATTTATGTACTCATCATTTACTATATCATCCAGATAATTGACAATAATTACATTGTCCCTAAAATAGTTGCTTCAAAAGTAAAAATCAACGCGCTTTTTTCAATCATAGTGGTAATAGCAGGCAATGCGTTGTGGGGTGTACCCGGAATGTTCCTTTCTATACCACTGCTAGCCATCGTTAAACTCATTTTCGACAATGTGGAACCCTTGAACGCCTGGGGATTTTTATTAGGCGACACGATGCCTGAGTTATTAGGAATCGACCCGATTTTAAAAAAAATAAAAAAGATATCAAATGTCAGTAGCAAAAAAGAAACTCCGGCAAAAAATTAAAAAAGGAATTGCGCCCGAAACGTCATCAGTGAGCAGGGCAGGCAACCACCATTTCCTGAAGTTTACGCGCCCGATAGCGCAACAACCAGGAATGGATAAAACAATAAATGATCCGGCAAAAAATACCGTTTCCGCTTATGAGCCATATAAATCTGATTTCCACTGGCTGGCTGAAGCTGCCTATAATAAAATAACGTAAGTTCATACTGTTAACAAATACTTCTAAAAATGAAAACCAGGACCTTTTCCAACCAACTAACTTCTCAGGCAGAACAAAGCCAAAGATTATATCTTCCCGAATATAAAAAACTAACCCTGTCAGCACCCGGAAGTAATGGGCTAAACATTGAACCGGATCAATCGCATCAACTGGCCGAAATCCTGTTTATTACTTCATATCCCCCGCGGGAATGTGGCATAGCAACCTATTCGCAGGATCTGATAAAAGCACTGAATAATAAATTCAGCAAATCGCTTTCAATCAAAGTTTGTGCGCTCGAAACAGGCGATACATCATACCTGTACCCAGCCGAAGTAAAATATACACTGAACACCTCCACGCTTTCCTCGTTCGAAAAGCTTGCCGGCGATATTAATAAGGATAAGGATGTTAAGATCGTACTGATCCAGCACGAATTTGGATTTTATCATGAACAGGAACATGCATTTCTGCAATTCATTTACACATTGAACAAACCGGTTGCTGTTGTTTTTCATACTGTTTTGCCCCAGCCCGACGAACAATTGAAAGAAAAAGTTAAAAGCATAGCAGCGGTTTGCCAGTCAATTGTGGTAATGACACATACATCCGAAAATATCCTTATCGCTGATTATGGAGTGCCGCAGGAAAAAATATCGGTGATTGCCCATGGCACACACCTGGTATCGCATCCAACCAAGAAATCATTGAAACTGAAATATGGCCTCAAGGACAGGAGTGTCCTTACTACTTTCGGACTTCTGGGCTCAGGAAAAAGCATTGAAACTACCCTTGAAGCATTACCAGCCATTATAAAATCAAAACCAAATGTAATGTTCCTGGTAATTGGGAAAACGCATCCCGAAGTCGTGAAAAATGAAGGCGAAAAATACAGGCAAATGCTTGAGCAAAAAGTTGTAGAATATTCGCTTCAGGATCATGTGCGGTTTATTAACAGCTACCTGCCACTGACCGAATTACTCGAATACCTGCAGCTGACCGACATTTACCTTTTCACCACCAACGACCCTAACCAGGCCGTAAGCGGAACCTTTGTATATGCTATGAGCTGTGGTTGCCCGATTATATCAACACCTATACCGCATGCAAAAGAAGTGCTCACAAAGGATACCGGGATCATTTTCGATTTTCGCGATTCGAAGCAATTAGCCAGTTCAGTAACACGGCTGTTAAAGCATGATAAATTACGAAAGAATATCAGCACAAATACCTTGCAGAAAATTGTGTTTACAGCCTGGGAAAACTCAGCCGTTGCCCATGCCATGCTTTTCGAAAAGCTTGCAAAAGGCAAAATTGAAATTCGATATAACCTACCCGAAATTAAACTCGATCACCTGGTGAAAATGACAACAGGATTCGGAATCATACAGTTTTCGAAAAAAAACCAGCCCGACATCGATTCAGGATATACACTCGATGATAATGCACGTGCCCTGGTTACCATGTGCATGCACTACGAACTTACGCACGATAAAAAAGACCTCCCTTTCATTCGCAAGTATTTGCATTTTATTTCCTTTTGCCTTCAGCCTGATGGCACCCTCCTGAATTATTTGGATGAAGACAGGACTTTTACTGCTCAGAATAAATACGTTAACCTCGACGATTCCAACGGGAGAGCTGTGTGGGCAATAGGATACCTGTTATCGCTCTCCTATTTATTGCCATCGGAAATTACAAAAAAGGCCGAAATCCTGATCGAAAAAATAAAGCCCGGTTTAATTTCCATTTACTCAACACGGGCAATGGCTTTTGCTATAAAAGGTTTGTGCTACTACCAAAGCAAGAATAAGCTATTTGATAATCTTTTTCTTATCGAAACCTTTGCTGATCGCCTGGTGCAGATGTACAAACACGAATCGGCTGAAAAATGGGAATGGTTCGAGGGATCGCTTACCTATGCCAACAGCATAATGCCGGAAGCCCTGCTGGATGCATGGAAACTGACCGGGAATGCCGGGTATAAAGATATTGCCGTAACGTCGTTTGATTTTCTGCTTTCGCAAATATTTAACGAAAACGGGATTGAAGTGATATCAAACAAAAAATGGAAACTCAAGGGTGAAGAAGCCGGAAGTTATGGCGAACAGCCAATTGATGTGGCTTATACCATTATTTCGCTGAGTAAATTTTTCGATGAACTTCAGCTGGTTGAATATCGCACGAAAATGGAAATTGCTTTCAACTGGTTCCTGGGGAAAAACCGCCTGAATCAGATCATTTATAACCCATGCACCGGTGGCTGTTACGATGGTCTGGAGGAATTCAATATCAACCTCAACCAGGGAGCCGAATCAACCGTAAGTTACCTGATGGCCCGTTTAACCGTTCAGAAGTATGAAAAAACAATAGCCTCAGAGCAAGCGTAAACATAGTATGTAAAACCCGGGATAACCCTCTTTATCCGAAAATCAGATTCCGAAAACACTCTGATTATCTGCACCCTGCATGAAAAACTCCTCGTCATGCAGGGTAACTGTTTTAACTTTTGCAGATTTATTAAAAACATGTGAATTATGTAACTATTATACATAGTTATGTAACACATTAAAGTGCAAATGGTCTCAACTTTGCATACTAACCTATCATTTAAATTCCAAAAATGAATAAACCAGTTTACTTTCTTGCATCCCTTACCTTAATTGCAGGTATTGTATTTACATCCTGCGGACCCAGCAAAAAACTGGTTGCTTCACGGGAGCGGGTTTCAAACCTTCAAAAGGACAGTGCCAATACACACAACCAGTTGAGTGATTGCTACAAGCAGGTGAACACCCTGAATGATGAAAAGGCATACCTGCAAAGCGAAAATGCCACTGCCCAGCAGAATCTGAAGGCAATAAATACCCAATCGAAAATGACAATTGCTGATCAGGCCATACGCCTGCAGAATCTTCAGAATATTATACAAAGACAACGGGATATGATGAACGACCTTAAAAACTCAATTACCAAAGCACTTCTGAATTATTCAGCTGATGAACTGAGTGTATACATAAAAGATGGCAATGTTTATGTTTCGATGCAGGAAAAACTATTGTTCAAATCGGGCAGCGATGTAGTTGATCCTAAAGGGAAAGAAGCTCTTGCCAAACTTGCCATTGTTCTTAATAACACCAGGGACATCACAGTGTTAATCGAAGGCCATACGGATAATGTCCCTATTAAAACAAAACAGTACAAGGACAACTGGGATCTCAGTACCGCAAGGGCTACCTCTATTGTACGGGTTTTAACCAAAGATAATGCCTTCGATCCGAATCGCATTACAGCAGCCGGCAAAGGCAGTTTTCATCCTGTAAAAGGCAACGAAACTACCGAAGGTCGTGCCGCTAACCGCAGAACCGAGGTTATTTTATCCCCCGACCTGAAAGAACTTTTCAAAATACTGGAATAACAGAAACGAACAGTATACTGCATGAATTCTTTAAAAATGAAATTCATTTTACCCGAAAGAAGTGTGATAACTGATGTTTGAAATAGTATCATTTCAACCTTCACGCATTGCACCTCTTTTGTAAATCGCCCTTATTACCTGATTCAGGAAAACAGGAATCTAACCACTCTGATTTGCTGACACATTTCGAACACAAAAATCTAATATCAACTACAAATTAATCCCATAGCAATGAAAAAAATCAGCCTGGTTGTATTCCTGCTCGGACTCGTCCTGACCGTTATCACAACAATAACTTTTTTTACCCATGAAAAAGTGGTAGATTTGGGAAAAATCGAAATCAGCAGAGATAAACCTCACCATGTAAAATGGTCGCCTATAGTTGGCATAGCCATTATGGGTATCGGAGGAATCCTTTTCTGGCAAACATACAATACACAATAAGCGGCAAATTCCGGGCCGCTGTTTTGCATTTCTGCATTTCGCCATCACACCGCATCGCACACTTCCCCTTACTCACCTCTGCCTGTCGCGCTAAAGCCCTAACCCATAATCCTAAGATCCTTTGAAGCTATACATAAAATACATGGTCAGCAACCGCTGCAAGATGCTGGTAAAGGATGAGTTGAAAAAACTCGGACTTCACTTCATTGTCAATATGGGTGAAGTGGAAATAATGGAGAATATAACCGATGAACAACGCGAGCAGATTCGTTCAGCCTTACGCGAGTCGGGGCTCGAACTGATGGATGATAAAAAAGCCATGCTTATCGAGAAAATTAAAACCATAATAATTGAAATGGTTCATTATACCGACGAACTGCCTAAGACCAATTTTTCGGATTACCTGAGCGAAAAACTGAAACACGATTACACATATCTGGCTAATTTGTTTTCCGAATACCAGGGAACCACCATCGAAAAATTCATGATTACGCATAAAATTGAACGTGTAAAAGAGCTGATCATTTATGATGAAGTAAACCTTACCGAAATTGCATGGATGATGCACTACAGCAGTGTAGCACATTTATCTAACCAGTTTAAAAAGATCACAGGATTAACACCTTCTCACTTCAAGCAATTGAAAGTCAAAAGCCGAAGTCCTATTGAAGACATTGGAAATTCGGAAACCAGAAATTGAAAAGATGTTTCAGGTTTCAAAGTTTCAGGTTTCAACCTGACAATCCATACAGCCCACAAACCCTTTACAACCTTAAGCAACCTGAAACCAGAACCGAGCGCAGCGAGTACAGCGCAGCTAAACCCTTCAAACCAGAAACTCTTCCAACAGCCCGATAATCTAAAAAATAATGGAACGAACAAAGTTGCATGATTCACAATACGCCAGCAGTTTGATTGAAGCCAGCCTCGATCCCTTGATAACCATTAATACTGAAGGAAAGATCACTGACATGAACCAGGCTAAGGTAAATATTACCGGCGTTGAGCGTGATGAACTTATCGGCTCATATTTCTACGATTACTTCACTGAGCCACAGAAAGCCCGCGAGGTATACAAGGATGTGTTCGCAAAAGGATCAATTGTCGACGCACCGCTTACTTTCAGGCATAAGCACGGCAAACTCACTGATGTTCTTTTCAACGGATCAGTATATAAAGATTTGCAAGGGAATGTGCTCGGAGCTGTTGTGGTAGCCAGAGATATAGCTGAACAGAAATGGGCCACAGATTTACGAAATGCAAATAAGGAACTTGCTTTCCAAAACACAGAGAAAGAAAAACGGGCAGCCGAATTAATCATAGCCAACAAAGAACTTGCTTTCCAAAACACAGAGAAAGAAAAACGGGCAGCCGAATTAATCATAG
>CAZOXJ010000012.1:4572-26251 GCA_964583325.1 uncultured Lentimicrobiaceae bacterium | reverse complement strand
GAACTTGCTTTCCAAAACACAGAGAAAGAAAAACGGGCAGCCGAATTAATCATAGCCAACAAGGAACTCGCTTTCCAAAACAAGGAAAAAGAAAAAAGGGCTGCTGAATTAATCATAGCCAACAAGGAACTCGCCTTCCAAAACAAGGAAAAAGAAAAAAGGGCTGCCGAATTAGGTATAGCCAACAAAGAACTTGTTTTTCAAAATAATGAGAAAGAAAAACGGGCAGCAGAATTAAATCTTGCCAACATAGAACTTGTATTTCAAAATAACGAGAAAGAAAAACGGGCAGCAGAATTAATACTTGCAAACAAAGAACTCGTATTTCAAAACAAGGAAAAAGAAAAAAGGGCTGCCGAACTAATAGTTGCGAACAAGGAACTTGTTTTTCAAAACAAGGAAAAGGGGAAACGGGCAGCCGAATTAGCCATTGCCGATATGGAACTTGTTTTTCAAAACAAGGAAAAAGGGAAAAGGGCACAAGAGTTAGCCATTGCCGATAAAGAGCTTGTATTCCAAAACCTGGAAAAGGGGAAACGGGCGGCAGAGCTTAAAATTGCAGATAAGGAACTAATGTTTCTAGCCGGAGAAAAAGAAAAACAGGTAACAGCCACTAAAGAACTTGAAGCAACCAGTTATTCATTGAAACTTGCTTCACAATATTTGCTCAGTCTTATCGAAGCCAGCCGCGACCCTTTGGTTACCATCAGTACCGAGGGTAAAATCACCGATATGAACGAAGCCCTGGTGAATATAACAGGCGTTAGCCGAAAAGAACTTACCGGATCGGATTTCTTCGATTATTTTACCGAGCCGCAAAAAGCGCGTGAAGTATACCAGGAAGTATTCGCGAAAGGCTCCGTTGCCGATTCGCCGCTTACGTTGCGCCATAAACACGGCAAACTAACCGATGTGCTGTTTAACGGTTCAGTTTATAAAGATGATCTTAACAATGTATTAGGTGTGGTAATTGTGGCCAGGGATGTTACAGCACAGAATCTGCTGTCAAAATATTCGCTGAGTCTGATTGAAGCCAGCCGCGATCCGCTGTTTACCATAAGTCCTAATGGTAAAATTACCGATTTAAACGAGGCTTCAGCCAGGGTAACAGGTGTACCACGCGAAAAAATGATAGGATCCGACTTCTTTGATTATTTTACTGAACCCGATAAAGCCCGCCAGGCCTATCAGCAGGTTTTTGTAAAAGGATTTATTGTCGATTTCCCGCTGACTATCACTGATGGTGAACTGATCGATGTTTTGTGCAATGGGTCGGTATATAAGGATGAAAGGGGAAACGTACTCGGTGTTGTAATTGTGGCAAGGGATATTACCGATCAAAAGCGGATTGCTACTGAATTAAACGAAGCCATTGTTTTTGCCGAGCTTGCTGTAGGTATAGCCGAAGAAGCAAAAATAAAAGCTGAAAGTGCCAGGCTGGTTGCCGAAATTGCCGTAAAAGCAAAACAGCAGTTTCTGTCGAATATGAGCCACGAAATCCGTACACCTATGAACGCGATTATCGGGTTTACAAAAGTGTTGTTAAAAACGGATACTTCAACAAAACAAAAAGAATACCTGCAAGCCATAAAAATGAGTGGCGACGCTTTAATAGTTCTTATTAACGACATACTCGACCTGGCAAAAGTAGATGCCGGAAAAATGATTTTCGAACAAACGCCTTTTAAAATGTCAGTTTCAATTGCTGCCATGCTTCATTTGTTCGAGCCTAAGATCCGCGAAAAGAATTTAGACCTGGTAAAAGAATACGATGCCCACATCCCCGAGGTTCTGGTTGGCGACCCTGTGCGTTTGCACCAGATTATATTAAACCTGGTTAGTAATGCCGTTAAGTTCACCAACAAGGGGAAAATTACGGTGAGCGTACGTTTACTGAATGAAGACGACTCAAAAGCAACCATTGAATTTGCAGTTAAGGATACCGGAATAGGAATTCCACAAAATAAAATTGAACAGATTTTCGAGAATTTCCAGCAGGCATCAAGCGACACTTCGCGCTTATATGGCGGAACCGGCCTGGGACTTGCCATTGTGAGGCAGCTAATCGAAGCCCAGGAAGGCTCTATTAGTGTAACCAGTAAAATTGATGTGGGCTCAACATTCAGTTTTAGACTCGACTTTCTGAAAACAAAAGCAAATGCCGAAACAGAAGATGCACTCCTCGAATTAGATCCGGATATAAAAAACATAAACGTATTGATTGTCGAAGATATAGCTCTCAACCAGTTGCTTATGAAAACGCTTTTGGATGAATTTGGATTTCAATGCGAAATAGCCGACAACGGACTCATTGCCATTGAAAAATTACGGGTCAACACCTACGATATAATTTTAATGGACCTGCAGATGCCCGAAATGAATGGGTTTGAAGCAACTGAATACATCCGCCACACCATGAAGTCGCACATCCCTATTATTGCGCTCACAGCTGATGTAACTACCGCTGACCTCGACAAATGCAAGTCCGTCGGCATGAACGACTATATCGCGAAACCTGTTGACGAAAAAGTATTATACAGTAAAATTGTCGGATATGTATCAAAACCTTTATGCGGCGAGGCTGTAATAAAAAAAACAGAAACCTTAAAATACACTGATCTCGATTATCTTATTCGTCGTACCAAGGCGAATCCTATACTGATGATGGAAATGATATCGCTTTACCTCGAACAAACTCCCCCGCTTATAAGCGTGATGAAAAGCAGCTGGAAAGAGAAAGACTGGGCTTCATTATACTCAGCAGTTCATAAAATGATCCCTTCGTTCGCCATTATGGGAATTAATACCAATTTTGAAGATATGGCACGAAAAGTACAGGAATTTGCTAAAAACCAGGAACAAAGCGACGGGATATCGGAACTTGTTCAACAGCTTGATGAAGTATGCACGCAAGCTTGTGTTGAATTGAAAGCAGAATACAAATTGATTAAAAACGCAAACTGATGAACAACGAGAAAAAAATAAAACTTTTCCTTGTGGACGACGATGCCATGTATCTGAAATTACTGGAAATTGAATTCCTTGAAAATGCCGATTTCGTTATCGAAACGTTCGCTACCGGTGAACTTTGCATAGCAAACTTATCGCACAATC
Organism: uncultured Lentimicrobiaceae bacterium; assembly: GCA_964583325.1. Taxonomy (GTDB): domain Bacteria; phylum Bacteroidota; class Bacteroidia; order Bacteroidales; family UBA4417; genus UBA4417. The sequence goes on along the minus strand of CAZOXJ010000012.1, from coordinate 23,137 downwards.
CTGATGTGATCGTTTTAGATTATTACCTGGATGGAATTGATAAAACAGCAATGAACGGAATCGAAACCCTCGATAAAATAAAAGCATACAATCCCGATACACCTGTTGTAATGCTTTCTTCTCAGGATAAAATTGAAGTAGCAATAGATTGCATGCTTCATAAGGCCTCCGATTACGTGGTGAAGAGTGAAACTGCTTTTATACGTTTGCAAAAAGCGATAAGCACTATTTTTCATACCCGCAAAGTAGAAAAGACTTTGACCTGGTACATGGAACGTATGTAAAAATTTTACTACCCTACTTACATTGTACCACAATCTCAAAAAAGCCTGATATAAAAATGAAGCTACCAAAATCCATGGCGGCTTCTTTTTTTGCCCTCCGCTGAAAATCCGCATGACCATCTGTAAATTATGTAAATCATAACCGGAATTATGTAATGCGTTTGCCATGTTTCATAGTAATTTTAAACTACTTATTTGAACACTACATCGCTGAAAAATAATCAATAAGCACTAGTCCACCTGGTTTATTAGCCGAAAAAATCCCATTTTTCACAGGGCTTCCGGCTTAAGATGGTTTTAGCAACTTATTGCTGCTTGTAAGCTCAGGTACTTGCATTTTTCAGCATTCCTGCATTATACGGCAACCAAAACCAATTGGCCGGAACTTCTGAATGTAGTGCAAATTTATTCACTTTAATATTTACTGAAATGGATGAGGTCCTCACACCCCAACAATGGAATGAGCTGCAGGGCAGAATAAGGCAACAATACCCTGAGCTTACCGATACCGACCTGCAATACCACGAAGCTATTGAGCAGGACTTGCTAACCATGGTGGGATATTGCCTTCGCAAAACACATGATGTTATTCAAAGAATTCACCTGGCGCGCGAAAGGGCTTTCCCTCTGAAGTATTACTGGCGGTACAAAAGGCATAAGGCGAAGGTTGAAAAGGCAATGTGGGCGACAGGGAGATAGATGAAAAGGAGATAGGCGACAAGGCACTGCACATAAAAAAAAGACCGTTGCTCATAAACAGCAACGGTCTTTTAATAAAATGGGGCAACAGATTTTAGAACCTGTATCCCAGTGACAAGCCAAAGCCGGTATTTTTGACTATTGATTCGTCATCAGGAAGTATTTTATACTCAGGATTTATTTTAACCATTCCAAGCTGTGTGTTGAACTGGGCAAATATGCCGTTCGACATTTCATACCCTGCAAAAATATTACCTCCGAAATCGAGAGCCTTATAATAGGGTACGGTAAGATCATCGCCGGTTTCGACAACATTCTGAAATTCTATATCCTGATCGAGGGAAATATCACCGCCTTCGGTTATTACTTTTCCACCAATTCCGTAGCCAATGTAAGGCCCGAATCCAAGCATAAAATATCCGTTGCCCAGCATGGCTTTATAAACCAGGTTTAAAGGCATTTCGACGTATGAAAGTTTGGTGGTAGTTGTGTAATCAACACCTAATATGGTGGTGGTGTTTTTTGCACCTTTTGTCGAAAAAATCAGTCCCGGCTGGAAATAGAATTGTGGAGCAATAGGAATCTGAACATTTACACCTGCATGAAAGCCAAGAATCATATCATTTTCGAGTTTATCACCGCTCATATCCTTGCCGTTTAAATTCTGGAAATTTACGCCTCCCAGAACGCCAAAGGACATTTTATCGGTTCCCTGGGCACTTGCCATCGTAATGGAAAGCGCTAAAATTGTTAGTATTGTCAAAAATCGGGTTTTCATAATTTGTTGTTTTAGTTATATGGTTAGTATTATATACCAGCTTCTTTTTCAGCTTCTTTTTTCATTTTTTCATTTGCAGTGATCAAAAATTCAACCCTGCGGTTTTTAGTCTGACCATTCTCTGTATTATTGGTATACTTAGGATTGGTTTCGCCAAATCCATTGATTGAGATACGGCTTGTAGGAATGCTGTTAGTACGCAGGTAATCCGAAACTTCTCCGGCACGTCTTACCGAAAGCCTTTGGTTATAAGCTTCGCTTCCCTTGCTGTCAGTATGTCCCTGAACTTCAATATCCGTATCAGGATATGTGTTCAGAACTGTTACCAGCTTATCCAGGTTCATTTTAGCATCTGCTGAAAGACTCGATTTGTCGAATCCAAATAATACGTTACTGCTGAATTCAACAACAATGCCTTCGCCAACGCGTTCGACCTTTGCATCAGGAACAGTATTTTTAATTTCTTCGGCCTGTTTGTCCATCTTGTGGCCGATAACAGCGCCTGTTGCTCCACCAACTGTGGCACCAATAATTGCACCCATGGCAGTATTGCCTGAGGCTTTCCCGATCACAGCACCCATAGCGCCTCCGGCAACGGCTCCAACGGCTCCGCCCTTTTGTGTTTTGTTTAAGGATGAACAGCCCGAAAATATCAAGGCTACACTTAACACTGTGATCAAACTCATTCGTAATTTTTTCATAACTGAAGTATTTATTTGTTTTAAGAATTTAATGATGATTTACTGTAATTGTGTGTTATTTTTTAACCTGTTTCGAAAATGAGTAGCTGGGTTCCGAAAAAAAATCCGGGATCAGCAATTTCTATATCTTACAACATATCAGGCTTTTATTAAATTTTTTGGTCAGTAGAAGTATCATTAATTATCATTATGCAAAGGTGCGTTCACTTCAAGGGTAAAGTGTTACAAAACTTTTTAAAAGAGTTGCAATATTCACACATCACAGGCCGGTAACTTATGTATGTTTAAAAAAGTTCTGTTAACTTTCAGGAGGGTAGGGAGGCTCTTTGGTTGGTGCAGACTTGGCGAGCATGAATACTAAAAACAGGTATAACATGTAATAAAAGCGACCTGAAAAACGGATTCTTCTATACCTTTAAGATGCATGCCTCCTGATGCTGTCGGGCAGGAGACACAAGTCTTCCAGCTTTGATCCGGACAATTATAACAAAAACGCAATTTTGAACAATCTCATTAATTTGGGAATATAACCAGGAAAAGGAATAATACATGGGGTCCGTTATGTTTTGAGCAATTTCCAAACACCCGAAATACGATCTTTTTAAAGAATAGGATTCGCATTTTCTGATATTGTGCTTTCGGCCTGCACGTAAGATTACCTTCCGAATGCTGTATCGTGGCTGCAAGTCAACATGGTAACAGGCCATAACATATTCCATATTCTGAATATGTAAATTATGTAAATAATCATTGGAATTATGTAAATTTTTTAAGCCTTTTACACCTCAACTTTGTATAAACTTTTAAAAAATAATTGCCGAAAATAAAACAATAGTATGACCGACACAGAATTTGAATACAAACTGATGAGCTTACAGGAGCCATTGATGAAGCTTGCATACAGGTTAACATCGGACCTGGAGGATGCCAAAGATCTTTCGCAGGAAACATTACTGAAAGCATTGAAATATTGCGACAAGTTCGTAACCGAATCAAATTTCCAGGGCTGGATCTATACCATAATGAGGAATACTTTCATAAATAACTATCACAGCACGAAGCGAAAAATGAGCTTATACGATCATTCGAAATCGCTGCAACAACAAAATGAGATACGCGCTAGCGGGTACAATGACCCATTTTCGGCGTATTACACAAAGGAACTCCTTAAAATGATTGATTCCCTGGAACACGATTTAAAACAACCTTTCAAAATGCACCAGGAAGGGTTTAAATATAAAGAGATAGCCGCTGCCCTTTCAGTAAATATAGGAACCGTGAAGAATAGAATTTTTATTGCGAGGCGGAAATTGATCCGGCAACTGAATTAAACCAGGATAGCGGGTAAACAAATAATCAGAAACCGCAATATGGGAATTATACAAATCTCAACCGGAATTATGTAACGGTTCTGCGCCTGTCACCAATTACCTTCGCAGGCAATTGGTTTGGTATTTTACTGTAACCCTAAATGGGTTTTAGCTGGCGGAATAATTAAAAAGGCAAAAAGATGTATAAAATGCAAAATAAAAAGAGATCCTGCATAAACAGGTCCAACGGAACTGAACTGAGTTCAAAATCATCACATCTATACATCGACAAGGCTGACGATACCAACCTATCCGCTCCTGAAATGATTCAACGTATAAAAGAACTTGAAGAAATTAACGCGCAGCTGGAACACATTGCAAATGACCGATCGAAAAAGCTCACCGAGGTGATTGAAACAAATGCTAAATTTCTTTCCATCATTGCACATGATCTGCGCAGCCCATTCAGTTCCATAATAAGTGTGCTCGAATTATTAAAGGACAGCTATTATGATCATAACCTGGAAGATGTTAAGAAATACATCCGGATGGCTACCAATTCGGCAAACGGAACTTTAAGCTTGCTCGAAAACCTGTTGGCGTGGACCTTAGCAGAAAATAAAATGACGAGTTTCAACCCTGTTAAGCTAAATGTAAAGAATCTGATAGATGAAGAATTTGAGAATTTTATTTCCGCAGCAACGCATAAACTGATATCGCTCAATCATTCCATTTCCGAAAACCTCCACGTTTCAGCTGATATTGATATGTTTAAAACTATATTGCGAAACCTGATCAGCAATGCGATAAAATATTCGTTCATAGGGGGAGAGGTAACTATTAATGCTACTGAGCTCAAACAATTTGTCGAAATAAGCGTGGAAGACACCGGAATAGGCATAACACAGAAAGACAGGAAAGAACTTTTCAGAAGAAATGAAATACATACAACCCGTGGCACCAACAACGAATCAGGCACAGGTCTGGGCCTGATACTTTGTAAAGAGTTTGTCGAAAAACATGGAGGCACAATTCGCATCGAAAGCGAACCTGGCAAAGGGAGCAGAATACTTTTTACATTACCGCAATCTGATTAAACCCCTACAGACGCTTTTTAAAAAATGGAGAAAACCAGCTAAAGAGCCAAATCGATGATTTCCGAAAAAAGAATTTCCCGGAATAATCACTTCGAAACGGCAAAAAGACCTTGTAATGATTTAACCTTCTAACAAGACAAAACAGCTTCCGGATGAGAGCCTCGCGATTTTTTTTGCATGAAGGTTATTTTCCCTTAAATTTGTAATATCATGTAACCGCGGACTCTGCACTGGCAGAAAACGCCGCCAATAAAACCAAAGTCAAAATGAGTCCAGCAATACAAAAGCCCAAAGTGTCTGCAAAAGATAAAAACCCCGATGCAGTTGCTTCAATGTTTCCTATTGTATGCATAGGTGCATCGGCGGGCGGGCTCGAAGCCCTGGAACAGTTTCTGAGCAATGTGCCTCCGAACAGTGGAATGGCATATATTGTTATTCAACACCTCGACCCGACACAAAAAGGCATGCTGCCTGAACTTCTTCAGCGGGTTTCGAAAATGGAGGTGTTTCAGGCGGCGGATCGCATGGCGGTTAAACCCAACCATGTATATGTAATTCCGCCTAACAAAAGCATGTCAATCTTAAAAGGGGTCCTTCATCTTTTCGAACCTGTCGAAATAAGAGGATTGCGGTTGCCGATTGATTTTTTTCTCCGCTCACTGGCCGACGACCGCAGGGAACTCGGCATTGCCGTTATTCTTTCGGGCATGGGATCTGATGGCAGCACAGGCATACGCGCAATTAAAGAAAAAAACGGAATTGTCCTGGTACAGGAGCCTGCAACGGCAAAATACAGCAGCATGCCCCAAAATGCAATCGACTCGGTGCTTATTGATATTGTGGCTCCGGCTGATGAACTGCCTGCCCGCTTAATGGCATACCTTAAACATCTTCCGGTTGTAAAATTAAATATGGAAATCGAGATCAAGGACCAGAGTGCTCTCGAAAAAATCATTATCCTGCTGCGTACCCATACCGGAAACGACTTTTCGCTCTACAAGAAAAACACGGTTTATCGCCGTATCGAACGACGCATGAGCGTACATAAAATTGATAAAATTGCATCCTACATCCATTTTATGCAGGAAAATCCAAAGGAAGTAGAAATACTTTTCAAGGAATTGCTGATCGGTGTAACTAATTTTTTCCGCGATGCCCCGATCTGGGAGAAGTTAAAAGAAACAATCATTCCGGATAGCATCAACAAGCTTCAGGATGGTTCCATTATACGGGCCTGGGTGCCGGGCTGCTCCACCGGCGAAGAAGCTTTTTCTCTGGCTATTGTTTTTAAAGAGGCCCTTGAAAAAATTAAACCCTACTCCGGAATTTCGATGCAGATTTTTGCATCAGATCTGGATAACGAAGCCATTGAAACTGCCCGGAAAGGAATATTTCCGGCTAATATAGTTTCTGACGTATCGCCAAAAAGGTTAAGCCGCTTTTTTACCAAAACCCAAGAAGGCTATCGCATCAACACCGAAATACGCGAAATGGTAATTTTTGCCAAACACAACCTTATCCTGCATCCGCCATTTACTAAAATTGATATCCTTACCTGCCGCAACCTCCTTATTTACCTGGATTCCGATTTACAGAAAAAACTCCTCGGATTATTCCATTACAGCATTAATCCTGAAGGATACCTGGTGCTTGGTAGTGCTGAAACACTGGGATCGCAAAGCCAGTTTTTTAATACAGTTGATGCTAAGCTTAAAATTTTTAAACGCCCCCTGATTAACCAAACCCCTGAGTTATTTGATTTTCCTTCTTCATTCTCCCGTTCCAAATCAATTCCAATAGAAACACAAGTGACTACAAAACCGCCCCTTAACATACAAACACTTGCTGATAACCTGCTGCTTCAGCACTTTTCGCCTCCCGGGGTTTTGGTAAACGAAAAAGGCGATATTATTTATATCAGCGGACGCACCGGTAAATACCTTGAACCAGCAGTTGGCAAAGCTAACATGAATATTTTTGCCATGTTGCGCGAAGGCCTGAGCAACGAGTTTCCTTCTGCTTTCCGCCAGGTTATTATAAAAAAAGAGACTGTGGTTTTACAAAACCTCAAAGTGGGTACCAACGGAGGAGCACAATACATAAACATTACTTTGCAGTGGCTCGATAAACCTGCGGCCCTGGCAGGTATGGTGTTAGTTGTATTTACCGATTTACCCAAAATTGCCGGGAAAAAATCCATAGTAAAAAAAGGAGATGGAGGCATACCCGATGCCAGGCAAGTGGCGCTGGAAACAGAACTGCAGCATGCGCGCGAAGAGATGCAGAGCACACTCGAAGAAATGCAGACTTCGCAGGAAGAACTGAAATCAACCAACGAGGAATTGCAGTCGACCAACGAAGAACTGCAGTCGACCAACGAAGAACTCACTACCTCGAAAGAAGAAATGCAGAGCCTCAACGAAGAACTTCAGACTGTAAATGCTGAACTTACCTCGAAAGTTGATGACTTTTCGCGGGTGAATAACGACATGAAAAACCTGCTCAACAGCACGGATATTGCTACCTTATTTCTCGACAAGGAGCTGCATATCCGCCGCTTTACCAACGAAGCTACCAAAATATTTAAACTCATAAACAGCGATATCGGACGGCCTTTTACCGACCAGGTTTCCGACCTAATATATCCCGAATTAGCAGCCGACGCACTCGAAGTTTTACGAACGCTTGTATTCAAACAAATACAAATCCCTACCACGGACGGACGGTGGTATTCCATCCGGATAATGCCCTATCGCACTTTCGACGACCGTATTGGCGGCTTAGTCATTACATTTATTAACAATTCGGATATCAAACACCTGGAAGGCGAATTACTCGAAACCGAGCAGGCTTTCCGGTTAATACTGAGTTCAAGCTCAGATATAATTGTCCGTTTATCAACCGACCTGAGAATACTGGAGTTTAATCCCGAAGCCGAAAAATTCTTTGGTAAAAAACGCAAGGATTTAACCAACCAAAAATATATTCCGCTGTTTGTTCCTGAGAAGGCCCGCGATACAACTGAAAATGATTTGAATAATATTGTACGACAAAAAGAGGAAACCCAATACAAAATGAAGGTTCAGGCTGCAGGTGGAAATACGGTTGAGCTTGATTGGGCAGTGCATATATTGCTCAGCAACCTTAACATACCGGCAGGCTTAATTTTAATAGCCAGGCAATAGGGGTTAAATGTCCATGACAACACAGTAACTGAAGACTTAAAAACACAAGCCATGATTAGCGACGACATTGATTATACCGATGCACAAATGCTTCGCAACAAAGCCGAAGAAAAACTGAGACAAAAGCAAGACAGTGCTGAGCTTCAGGACAAGGAAGCTGATGTAAAAAAGCTTCTGCACGAATTGCAGGTTCACCAGATCGAACTGGAAATGCAGAATGAGGAACTGCGGCAGGCTTACGAAATTTCAGAGACTGCTTTGAAAAAATACACCATGCTGTACGATTTTGCGCCAATGGGATATATTACACTCGACGCCGAAGGCAGCATATGCGACCTTAACTTTACGGCAGCTGAAATACTGGGAGAAAAACGATTTACTTTGCTGAACAGCAATTTTAAGCTTTTTGTTGCCGACGAATCGAAACCGGTATTCAACATTTTTTTCAGGAAAATTTGTAACAGCCATTTCAAGGAATCGTGCAAAGTAATGCTTGGATACGATTCCAATCCTTTACGCTATGTTTATATTGAAGGAATTTCAACCGGCGACGAAGGGAAATGCCTTTTGTCGGTTGTCGATATTTCGTACTTTAACAAATAAAATACTTCTTATAAAGCTTTATCAGCCTTACTTTTTGCCTTTCAATTATCAGAAGCACATGATTTAATGAATTCATAAGGTGAGTTCAGTATTGAAGACATACAATCAACACCAATGCCGGTATCTACAATTTGCTTGATTACTCGAATGGGTTAGATACACTTATTGCAACCGGAGACCTCGATGCCGGAACAATTTCGCAAATCCGCCTGATATTAGGCACAAACAATACAGTTGTAGTTGATGGCCTAGTATATCCGCTCAGCACACCAAGTGCGCAACAGTCGGGACTGAAACTGCAGGTTCATGAAACTTTTGAAGCTGGAGTTTCGTATTCCATTCTTCTTGATTTTGATGCAAATCAATCTATCGTGGCCACAGGCAACGGCGAATATCAACTTAAACCAGTAATCCGCACCATCAATACTGCTATTACAGGTTCAATAAGCGGCAGTGTTACTCCTGTCGGCATGTTTGCTGTTGTTACAGCTATTTCTTCTGATGGAATCTCTTACTCATCAATTACCAACGCCAGCGGCCACTTCTTAATTGCAGGTCTTCCTGCCGGAGTTTATGCTGTTACAATTTCACCCGACCTTCCGATTTTACCTGTTACTTTAACCGGGAAAATCGTTACGGTAGGTACTTCAACTAATATAGGCGTAGTTGTTTTTTAACTAATTCTATCCTAAAAAAGAGGCTGTCAGATGTATGGCAGTCTCTTTTTTTTTGCTGTGGCTCTTGATGTGTGAATTTTACAACTCTTTAAAAGAATTATGTAATGCTTCCTGATCCGGATACAGTCACCTTTACACAGTGAAAATGAATTCACACATGCCCCGCCTGTTGCGGGCTTAAATATTTAAAACTATGAATACTACTGAAGCAAAAGGAAACTGGAATGAGCAGAAAGGCAAACTCAAACAGAAATTTGGATTTTTAACGGACAATGACCTTATGTTCGAAGAGGGTAAAAAAGATGAAATGCTTGGCAGGCTTCAAATTACACTTGGTAAAACAAAAAGTGATTTGCAGAAACTTATCGCAGAGCTTTAATCATTGATATCCCGGTATAAAGTGCCGGTTAGCCGTGTAAAGAGCTGAACGGCACTTTTAAAAATCAACTGAAAACAATATTTACCTACCAAACCCAACTGAAATGAAAAAATCAATTTTTACTCTGGCAGCCATGTCATTACTTATGACAGGTGCAATTTTTACAAGCTGCAATTCAGCTGCTCAAAAAGAAGACAATACCACGACTGAATCACAGGATGCCATTGCCGAAGAACAGGTTGTAGCAACTGCTGAAGAATGGCAGGCATTTAAAACGGATGCTGAAGCTAAAATCAAAAACAATGAAATCAGGATTGAAGAATTAACGGTACAAATGAATAAACCAGGACAAGTATTTGATGACCTGTACAAAAACAGGATTGAGGAACTTGAAAAGCAAAACAGGGAACTTCAATACCGCATCGACGCCTATGATAAAAGTCATACCGATTGGGAAAAATTCAAACGCGAATTTAACCACGATATGGATGAACTTGGTGAAGCGTTGAAAAACATAACCGTTAACAATAAAAACTAAACAATTCAATGTTTCGAAAGGCGGGCTAATCCCGCTTTTTTTGCTATCCATTGATCACCAAACTGCAATACATCAATTCAGTTCCTGAAGGCATTGAATACCCTTATACTCTACTTTAAAAAAGCACAAAAGGCATAACGATAAAACCTCCCAAAATGAAAAAGTCAATCTCAACCTTGGTTGTGCTGCTGTTACTTGTATTTGGAACCCTGTTCACTGCGTGCCAGTCAGCCTTTCAGAAAGAAGAAGCTGACTCAGCAAAAGAGATGGCTGCTAACCAGGGTATTACCTCATCTCCGCTGGTAGCCAATTCGTTAGCGCCCAAAATACCCGATACTAACGAATGGGAAACATTCCGGACCGAAGCAGAGGCTAAAATACGCAGCAACGAAATGCTGCTGGCTGAATTATCGGTTCAGCTCAGCGAGCCCGGTACTACGCTCGACACTCTTTTTACAAAAAGGATCAAGGACTTAAATAAACAAAATCAGGCATTTATAAACAGGTTAAACGCTTATGAGAAAAACCGCTCTGATTGGGAAACTTTTAAACGCGATTACAAATCCGATATGGAAGAGCTTGAAAAAGTGCTGAAAGAACTGGATTCAATCAACAAAAAATAATCCTTTAAAAGGTTAATAAAACCTGGATTCAACAAATCGCCTCATTAATCCAAAAGTGTGAAAAATGTAATTCTTTTACTGAATTATGTAACGCATTATAATTCCATTAGCCTCATCTTTGCAGTGCTATATTGAATTTTCAACCCCTCTGCAAAATGCAGAATTTTAAAAATAACGGTAATGAATACCTCGGAAATAATTGTAAACTGGACAGACCGAAAAGAAAAACTCAAATTAAAATTTGGATCCCTGACAGATAACGATCTGTTGTTTGAAGATGACAAAAAAGAGGCAATGCTCGCGAAACTTCAACTTAAACTTGGTAAAACAAAAGCAGAACTGCTTCAGATAATTGCTACACTATAATCAGTTTATACCGTAATGTAATACGCTGATAATTATTAGATTTGACATAAAACGCCTTTCTGCAAAAAAACCTTATCTTTGCATAATTATAAAATCAGATCACATTAATTCATAACAATATGTCAGATAAAGTGTTACAAAAAGTTGCCCCCGGTGTAGTTACCGGTGATGGCGTTCAGGAAATTTTTCGTATTGCCAAGCAAAATCATTTCGCTCTTCCCGCGGTTAACGTGGTAGGAACTGATTCGGTTAACGCAGTATTACAGGCAGCTAAAGAAGTGAATTCGCCTGTTATTATCCAGTTTTCGAATGGCGGCGCGCATTTTTATGCCGGTAAATTCCTTAGCAACGATGGCGAAAAAGCTGCTATTGCAGGAGCTGTTTCAGGAGCTAAACATATTCATGCAATGGCAGAAATGTATGGCGTTCCGGTAATTGTTCATACCGACCATGCTGCTAAAAAATTACTGCCCTGGATCGACGGTCTTTTAACCGCAGGCGAAAAACATTTTGCCGAAACAGGCAAACCGCTTTTCAGTTCGCATATGCTCGACCTTTCGGAAGAATCGCTGCAGGAGAACCTCGAAATCTGTAAGAAATACCTCACCCGTATGAGTAAAATGGGCATGACCCTCGAAATTGAACTCGGCGTTACCGGTGGCGAAGAAGATGGCATTGATAACTCAGATGTTGACAGTGCAAAACTATATACACAACCCGAAGACGTGGCTTATGCTTATGAAGAACTGATGACAATCAGCGACAAATTTACCATTGCTGCTTCGTTTGGTAATGTTCATGGCGTTTACAAACCGGGAAATGTTAAATTGCAGCCGGTTATTCTCAATAATTCACAGAAATATGTGGAGAAAAAATTCGGTACTGTTGCTCAACCACTGAATTTCGTTTTCCATGGCGGTTCAGGTTCCACACAGGAAGAAATCCGCGAAGCCATTTCGTATGGTGTTATAAAAATGAACATCGACACCGATACCCAGTGGGCTACCTGGAAAGGTATCATGGATTTTTACAAGAAAAATGAAGGTTATCTGCAAAGTCAGATCGGCAATCCCGACGGCGAGGATAAGCCTAACAAAAAATACTACGATCCGCGCAAATGGCTCAACGAAGCACAGAAATCACTGGTACTGCGTGTTAAAGAAGCATTCACTGACCTTAATTGCATTGACAGGAACTAATCCTGAAGCAATAGCAAAAAATGAAAAAAGCTCCATTACGGAGCTTTTTTCATTTTTATCAGGTTTTTCCAATAGTTTCCCACAATATCCTTGTCCCAGACCTACCTCGTCGAGACCTGCATCGTTTCGAATGGATTGATACTGATTACCGGGAAAGGCGAATTATTTACCATTTGCTGTGCATATGGCCCAACAAGCAGGTTAAAAGGACTGGTTTCCTGCTCGGTCATAATACTGATAAGGTTTGCCCTTACGCGTTTGGCATAATCTATTGTGCCGGTCGTTAGGTTATCGCAGCTCAGTGTATCGCGGTGAAATTTAATTCCTTCATCTTCCAGGTAATCGCACACCTGGTCGGTATAACCATCAACTCTTTTCTGAATTGATTTGTACTTGGATGCATAAATGGAGAGCACATAAATTTCGGAGTCAAAAAGCCGCGCCAGGTATGCGGTAAAAGGTACTTTCTGGCGTGTATCGAGTGTGCTGTCGATGGGCATAAGAATAACCCTCATTTCGTGCCTTGCATCAATACCCGCGCGTAAGGTAATAACAGGGCAGGGAGCAACTGATATCAGTTTATTGGCATTACTGCCGATCCAGAATTGTTCAAAACCGGAAACACCATGGGTTCCCATTACAATGCAGAGGCTTTCCATCTCTTTGGCCTCATCTATTATTTCGCGATATACTTTTCCCTCCCTGATCACAAAATCAATCTGCGATTCAGGAAGCATGGGAGCATATTTTTCAACCAGCTTACCGAACTGTTTCCTGATTTCATCAATCAGATCGGCAGATGTATCGGAATAAATAGTTGTTTTTGTAACACTTGGATTGTTCACCCAAATCATATGAACATCCAGGACACCACGAGAAGCAATTGAGATAGCATGCTCAAGCGCATTAACTGAACAGTCGGAGAAATCGATTGCAGCAACAATATTGGCCATATAATTACAATATTATAGGTTTGACACAATTATGGGTTGGCTAAGATAACGAAAAGCAAAGGGCAAAGCAAGTAGTTTTTGTCTGATTGATGAAATTAACGACAAATTCTTATTTTAAGTATGTATGTTTTTATATAAATTTCTGAAACCCTGAAAAAAGCATTGGTTATTTTAGAATCGCATTATTAGTGATAGTCTGAAAGTTGAAGTTTTGAAATCAGAAACCGTAAGTAGTATTAAGTGTCAGAATTCAGTACATTGATCCGATGGCAGTAAAAATGATATTATGTTTTCAATATTCATTTATTAATCATAACCTTTAGCACTCACAATAATCATTATTTACGCTTGAAGCAAATCTATAAGCTGATTTGAGAAACGCTCAACACGCAGTCAGGCTGGCAATCATTGTACAATTTTATCTTTTACGGGAAATGAATTCGGATAATCTGTTGAAATCTTCTTTTGAAAGCCGACAGCTTCAATCAGCGATCGGAAATTCCCTACCCTTACACGGTAATATGGTTCTTTGTAAGACAGGTAAGGTTTGGCTTCTGGATAGAGAGCCTCAAATTCATCCTTAACCGAAGCTGCTTTATTTTTCGAATTGCTTCCCGAATCGAAAAATATCTGAACCCTGTAGCCGTCAATTTCAGAATTATTGACGCTCATCTTCCGGTACTGTTCGGCAAGTTGTGTTAATTTCTCATCCTGAATAACCTCAACACTGCCAGGCGCGGCAATAAGCTCCTGGGCAACACCATGCCTGGTAAAAAATAAAAGCGCTATAAAAGCAGTGAAAACAAATCTGAACATTACAAAAATCCTTTTACAGTGTAAGGTTGTCGTTAGGATGTAACGTAAGAACCGGCACCGGCGAATAGTTCACCAGCTGCTGCGCAAAAGGGCCTAACAGGATTGAACTTGCCTGATCCTGAACATCGGTCATGATAGCTATCAGATCGGCATCAACCATGCGGGCATGCTCAATAATATCGGCAGCTATTTTTTCGCTGTTAATGCTATCAACAATATAGTTTACACCCAGGGAATCCAGGTGATTTTTGACTTTCGCCACGTTGCTGTCCACTATTTTCTGCATCGATTTCAGTCCGCTCGAATTTAATGCCAGTATATTTATATCAGCTCCTGTTTCCTTGGCCAGGTCAGCGGTAAAAGCTACCTTTTGAAGTGTTTTTGAAGTATGATACACAGGTAATAAAATCTTACGGTATCCCCTGTTTTTGTTGTAGTTATATTTAACCGTTATAACAGGGCACGAAGCACTCGATACAATACGATAGGCATTGGTTCCGATCCAGAATTCCTCGAACCCGGATGATCCATGAGCGCCAACAATAAGCAGGCAGGAATCATTTTGCTTTACAAAAGTTGCGAGTTCCTGGTATACACGGCCTTTTCGCACTTTCGCGCAAAGCTTTCCGTTTACCAACTTATCTTTATACGTCGCAAGCAACTCATCGAGGTTGCTTTTCGCTTCGCTGCGAAACTCTTTCGACTCGTTAGGAAAACCAACCTCATTACCGCTTACAGTATCTACCCATACCATGTTAACGTTTACATGAGTAAGGTTGGCAAGTTCAATTGCATACTCCAGGGCATGAACCGAACCTTTTGAAAAATCGATAGCTACAACTATGTCTTTCATGGCCAAATGATATTTAAATTCTCTGCTAAAGTATAAAGAATAATCAATAGGCGGATGTTTCCTGCTGTGTTATTTAAGATAAAATAATTCCTTACCGCTAAAGGCTTAAAGCTTAGCTGCCAAAAACATTATAATTCCGCCGCATAGGAACCTTTTTTATAACTTTGCTGCTTACTCAATAAAATTTATGTCAATAAACAAAAACCTTGATGCGGCTCCGGATCATCTGTCTCCTGCCGAAAAAGAAATCGAACAGGTTCTTCGCCCGCTCGATTTTGGCAGTTTTGCAGGGCAGCCCGGTGTTGTTGAAAACCTGAAAGTTTTTGTTGCTGCCGCTTCAATGCGAGGCGAAGCTCTCGACCACGTATTGCTGCATGGCCCTCCGGGATTGGGCAAAACTACCCTTTCAAATATTATAGCCAACGAAATGGGCGTTGGCATACGCATCACTTCCGGACCAGTACTCGATAAACCAGGCGACCTGGCCGGACTGCTTACCAACCTCGAAACCAACGACGTACTTTTTATCGACGAAATACACCGGCTTAGCCCTGTAGTGGAGGAATACCTGTATTCGGCCATGGAGGATTTTAAAATCGATATCATGATCGAATCGGGGCCAAATGCACGCAGTGTGCAAATTACCCTCAACCCGTTTACACTTATCGGGGCCACAACCCGGTCGGGATTGCTTACTGCGCCTTTACGCTCAAGGTTTGGCATAAATTCGCGGCTTCAGTATTACGATGCCGAAACGCTTAAAAAAATCATTATCCGTTCAGCCGGAATTTTAAAAGTGCCGCTTCACGATGATGCCGCTATGGAAATATCGCGTCGCAGCCGTGGCACACCGCGTATTGCTAACCTTTTATTACGCCGTTTGCGCGATTTTGCACAAATAAAAGGCACCGGAACTATCGATCTGGCTATTGCACAATATGCCCTGGCGGCATTGCAGGTTGATAAAAACGGCCTCGACGAAATGGATAACCGCATCCTCAGCACTATTATTCAGAAATTCAAAGGAGGACCCGTAGGGCTTACCACTATTGCAACTGCAGTTGGCGAAGACTCAGGAACCATCGAAGAAGTGTATGAACCTTTCCTTATCCAGGAAGGGTATATGATGCGGACACCGCGCGGACGTGAGGTAACGGAAAAAGCGTATGCACACCTCGGGAAATACAAAGGCCCGGCCGATGGCCAGCTTTTTTAAAAATCCACAGCAAGCAAGTATATCTTTATGACCGATCCCGGGCAAACAGCTGCTTATATTAAAGCCCTTGCCGTTGAGCTGGGTTTTGATGCCTGTGGAATTGCCCCTGCCGAACCCCTTACACAGGAAAAAGAACACCTCGACAATTGGCTCGCAAAAGGCTACCATGCCGGCATGGATTATATGCAAAAACATGCCGACAAACGCCACGATCCGGCTCAACTGGTCGAAAATGCCCGTTCGGTAATTGTTTTCCTTTATAACTACTGTCCAGATCCAAATCTGAAGTGGACCTCTGATTACCATATTTCCAGCTATGCGTATGGCGCAGATTATCACGATATCATCCGCGAAAAGCTTAACATTATAATTGAAAAACTGAAGCAGGAAATACCCGGCATAGCCATCAGAGGATTTGTTGATTCGGCCCCGGTACTCGAACGCGCCTGGGCTACCCGTGCCGGATTGGGCTGGATTGGCAAAAACAGTATGCTTATCAGCAAAAGTAAAGGTTCGTATTTCTTTATAGCCGAATTAATTACCGACCTCGAAATGGAATATGATATTCCGATGGGTGGCAATTACTGCGGCGATTGCAGCCGTTGTATGGATGCATGCCCTACACAGGCAATAACCGATCTGCGGGTTGTGGATGCAAACCTTTGTATTTCGTACCACACTATTGAAAATAAAGGAGATATAGCTCCCTCGCTTGAAGGTAAATTTGAGAACCGTATTTTTGGCTGCGATATATGCCAGCAGGTTTGTCCGTGGAACCGTTTTTCAACGCCTCACCGGGAGCCGGCATTTATTCCTGACAACGAAGTGCTTGAGCTTACTAATCAGCAGTTTGAAACCATGGATAATGAACTATTTAATAAATTATTCCGCAAATCGGCCCTTAAAAGAACTAAATTTGGCGGACTGAAGCGCAACATTGAATTCGTGAAAGCGAAAAACTAATCTTTCAGGTACAATACTTTACCCTATGCCACATACAAAGCAAAACCAATTTAAAGTTGATATCCGTTCCGAGATTGGAACCCTCGAAGCAGTAATTCTTCATACTCCCGGGCCGGAAGTTGAGAATATGACTCCCGAAAGTGCTCAAAAAGCTTTGTACAGTGATATTCTTAACCTGCCGGTTGCATTGAAGGAGTATAACCAGTTTAAAGGTTTCCTGTCGAGAGTGACCAAAACATACCAGGTAAAAGATTTGCTCGAAACGGTGCTGATAAATCCCATGCACCGGGCCGAACTTATTGAAACTATTATCAAAAAAGAGAGATTGCAGCCGGGCGTCGGCAGCAGCCTGTCGGATTTTAAACCTGAAAAACTGGCAACAGCCCTTATCGAAGGCATTGAACTGAAAAAGGACAATCTCACCCGTTTTTTAGCGAAGGAACGGTATGCGCTTGAGCCGCTCCATAATTTCTTCTTTACCCGCGATGCCTCTGTAGCAATGCTCGACCGAGTGCTTATCAGCCGCATGGCCAGCCGCATCCGCGATCGCGAAACATTGATTATGGATACCATTTTCAGGAACCACCCCGATTTTGGTGTTAAAACCATTCAACCTGAACATAGTCAGCACTTTTGCAAGGATTTCAGTTTCGAAGGCGGCGATTTCCTCGTTGCCAGGGAAGATATTTTACTTATTGGTACCGGTGGCCGTACCACATCGCAGGGCATTGATTTTATACTTGAATATTACCGCCACAAAAAAGTACAGCGGCATATTATCGTACAGGAACTGCCTTATGAACCGGAGTCGTTTATTCATCTGGATATGGTTTTCACCTTCCTCGACCGCAACCAGTGCATGATTTACGAGCCGCTTATCCTTCAGCCTAACCGTTACCTTACCATTCATATTAATATCGATAACGGAAATGTAAAATCCATTCGCGAAGTGGATAATATTCCTTCGGTACTTAAAGAGCTTGGCATGGAAATGGAAACACTATACTGCGGTGGCCGGCGCGATAGTATGATTCAGGAACGCGAGCAATGGCACAGCGGGGCTAACTTTTTTGCCGTTGCTCCAGGAAAAGTAATCGGATACGGACGAAATGTAAATACCATCGAAGAAATGAACCGCCACGGCTATGCCGTTATTAAAGCCAACGACGTAATTAATAATAAAGTGGATATTAACAATTACAATAAATATGTTGTAACTATTGATGGATCAGAGCTTTCGCGCGGTGGCGGCGGATGCAGGTGTATGACGATGCCGGTGCGGAGGAAGGCGGTGGAGTGGTAGACGGATGGGACAAGGGGAAGGG
>CAZOXJ010000012.1:1958-4472 GCA_964583325.1 uncultured Lentimicrobiaceae bacterium | reverse complement strand
ATGCCGGTGCGGAGGAAGGCGGTGGAGTGGTAGACGGATGGGACAAGGGGAAGGGAGACAAGGAGAGGGGGTGACAAGGCGAGGGGAGACAAGGGGACAAGAGACAAGGCGAGGGGCGAAATGGCGAGGGGAAATGGGGTGAAGGGCGATAGGGAACTGATGAAAAAGTAATTGAATCGAATTATAGTGAGTACACTAATTGCAATTGAAATTGAAATGAGAAATATTTATCAAGTGTTGTAAAAAAACAACATTATTTAGCTATTTTTGTTGTATTAAAACAACATATTATGCAAAACCTTTATAGATATTCATCGAGCCTGATCACGGATAGTGATCTGCGTTTTAAACGATATCTTTTCAACCAGATTGATTGGAACGACAGGTTAATAGGGATTACCGGTGCCAGGGGAATAGGGAAAACCACACTTTTACTCCAACGCATAAAGCAATCTTTTGGTACAAGCGAGGAAGCCCTATATGTTTCGCTGGATAACTTTTATTTTCTTAAAAAAAGTCTTTTCGAGTTGGCAGAAGAATTCTCCGTAAATGGCGGAAAATTCCTGTTTATTGATGAAGTACACCGTTATCCGACATGGTCATCAGAGATAAAAAATATTTATGATACTTTCCGGAACCTGAAAATTGTATTTTCCGGATCATCAGCATTACAGATTTTCAAAGCTGAGGGCGATCTGAGCCGCAGAGCTTCGATGTACAAGCTTAGCTCAATGTCGCTTCGCGAATATATTGAGTTAGCTCATAATGTGGTGTTCCAAAGCTATACTCTATCAGAATTACTTGAACACCATATAGATATAGCTTCGGAAATTACAACACGAATAAAACCCTTGCCAATATTCAAAGATTATCTGAAAGGTGGGTCCTATCCATTCTATCTCGGTTCATCAGCAAGCTTTCACCAGCGATTGTTGAGTACCGTAAATGTAATTATCGAAAACGATCTTATGGCGATTGAGCATTTTTCTTATACCACACTGGTACATTTGCGCAGGCTATTAGCACTTATTGCCGACAGTGTTCCTTTCAAGCCTAACATATCGGAATTAAGCCGCAAAACCGGAATAAGCAGGGATATATTACTAAGGCTCATTGATTTACTCGAAAAATCAGAATTGCTTATTTCACTACGTCAGGATTCATCCCCAACAGGATATCTTACAAAGCCTGAAAAAATATACTTAAACAACACTTCACTTCTTTATAGTCTGACATTAAACCAAAATCCGGAAACCGGCACTTTGAGGGAAACTTTTTTTGTGAATCAATTAAGAGAAAATCATTTGGTTAACCTGCCAAAGAAAGGAGATTTTATTGTGGAAGGTAAATTTGTGTTCGAAGTAGGAGGCAGAAGTAAAACAGCGCAACAGATTGCTGATCTGTCTGAAGCTTTTATAGTCCAGGATGATATTGAGGTTGGGTACAGAAACAGAATACCACTTTGGCTTTTTGGCTTTTTGTATTAGGATCCATATCAGTGTTACCCGAACTAATTCACCGAGAGCAGCCCATTCGCGTGGATTAAAAATCCAGCACCCCGAAGCCGTGGCTTCAGGATAATGGAATATATAGTTTCAACACATTTAATGAATTTCTTTTCCAAAGGAATTCAAAAAGATTGAAGTAATTTAGTGAGTAAAGGAAAAAAGTTACTGACACCACGCGAAAGGATTCGCGCAGGAGCAGGGGCGATTTTCTATTCCCGAACTAGAGAAACATTTTAAAAAGTGCTATTTTTCTCCCCAGCTGAAGCCTTTTACTTCTATTCCTGCCAGCGCCAATGCCCTGTTGGTAACTGTTGCCGCAAGTTCTTCCATCGTTTTCGGATGGCTGTAAAAAGAAGGTGTAGCCGGGCAAATAATGCCACCGGCTTCGGTTACGGTTTTCATATTGTTGATATGAATCAGGCTAAGCGGGGTTTCGCGGGCAACCAATACTAATTTGCGGCGTTCCTTGAGCATTACATCGGCGGCGCGGGTCATAAGGTCGTTGGATACGCCCGAAGCAATACGCCCAAGCGTTCCCATGCTGCACGGCACAATAATCATGGCATCAAAGCCTGCTGATCCGGAAGCTACCGGCGAATAAAAATCATCTTTCTGATAAAAAGTAAACGGCAGTTTCTCATACTCCGAATTACCCAGCTCATACCTCCACACTCCTTTTGCGTTATCCGAAAAAAGCAAGGCAACTTCCTGTATCTGATCGCCCAGTTGCAATAGGGTATCGAAAAGCACTTTGGCGTATATTGCACCGCTGGCACCGGTTACCCCGACTATTAATTTTATTCGTGGATCTTTCATTTCTTTTAATTCTTTTAAAACTTTCATCCAACTTCCCCTCTCCTTATCGCCCCTCTCCTTGTCGCCCTTCTCCTTGTCCCCTTGTCCCCTTGTCTCCTTGTCCCCTTGTCTCCTCTTCTCCTTATAACCTCTCCCCCTCTCCCCTCCTCAGCCTCCCTACAACCTGTAACTAAGGAAGAACAAGATACAA
>CAZOXJ010000012.1:0-1858 GCA_964583325.1 uncultured Lentimicrobiaceae bacterium | reverse complement strand
ATCGCACTTCGTAAATCGTAAATCATAAATCTTCCCTTCCTCCCTAAACACTATTCGCAAATCGCCGGTTCCCCGGCGCTATCCTCTTCCTTGCCGAACCACACATTGGCATATTCGCCGTAAATTCCGATTCCCATTGCATTCCAGTTCACATTTTTCCAGGTATTTTTATTAATAATTACATCGTTGTGACCCGGGCTTTTCTTCCACCCGGCAAGGATATCTTTGGCGAAAGCTTCGGGCGAAGGGTAAATATAGGTTGACCAGAATGAGATTTCGAACCCGTCGCCCTGGTAATTTGTCAACTCGCGGGGCTTATCCCACATGCATTTCGATTTTTTATGATCGGGCGTGTAACAACAGGATGACCATGCTCCTTTATCGGACCAGCTGTGCATATTACAGCGTTTACCTTCCTCGAAATTCTCCGACTGATCTTTAGCATGTGTGCGGGCAACATAACTAAGGGAAGCCGACAATTTAACTTCCGGCAGGCCTTTTTGCTTCCGGTATTCATTAATCAATTTGAAAAGTTCAGCTTCGGAAGGCGTAATGCAGGTTTCGGGTACTAACTTAACCGTAAATTGCTGTTGTGCCGAAATTTTTCCGGTAAGTAAAAGTATGATTAAACTTAGTGCGAGGAAACGGGGCATATGTGGTTTTTACAAGAAGTAACTCTTCTCTTTCCGAAAAATTGTACTAACGGCCCGGTTCGAGTTCTTTCCCTGCTTTTCCGTATCGTTTCTCTTTGATTTTCTGGCCGTTGGAGAATTCCGATTTTAACATCAGTTTCCCATCCTGCCCCCAATACTGCCAGGTACCTTCCTTAATTTTGTTTACATATTGTCCCGAACCCGAAAGCCGTCCATTGGCATAATACGATTTCCATGCACCGTCTGGCTTTCCTTTGTCGAAATTTTCCTCTTTTATTTTAAACCCATCGGCATCTAAATAAACCCAATATCCATGTCGCTCACCGTCGAGCCAGCTTCCGGCTTCACTCATCTGACCGTTATCATACCATTCCTTCCACTGCCCATCCTTTATGCCGTTTTTATATTTTCCTTCAGTGCGTGACTTGCCGTTCGGATACCACACCTTGTAAGTGCTGTCCAGATTACCGCTTACATAATAATTTGTATATTGCTGCCTGCCGTTTTCGAACCAGCCCTTCCATTGGCCCTGCATTTTTCCGTTGTCGTACCATCCTGAGTCTTTCACCTGCCCGTTGGTAAACCATCCTTTCCAGACTCCGTTTTCTTTATTGGCGATGTATTCGCCGGTGTGATGAATGTGCCCGTCCATGTACCAGTATTTCCAGATACCGGTCCTGTCGTCGGCGGCAAACGAACCTTCTTTCCATTTCTCGCCGTTTTCGTAAAAATAAGTCCATGTACCTTCCATCTTTCCATCCCTGAACGCGCCTGTACTTCCTACTGTTCCACCGGGATGGTAAAATACCCAGGTGCTGTCACGCAAATCGTCAGTAATATGCCCGCTTTCCTCAGGCGTACCGTCGATACGCCACGAAGTAACCTTACTGTTGAGTTTGCCATAGTTGAAATATCCTTCAAACTGCTTCTTCCCGTTAGGATGCCACGAAGTATACCTGCCTTCTTTAACGCCATTCACATAATTGCCTTCGGCTACTTTAAGTCCTTTAAGGTTAAACTCATACCAAATGCCTTCACGCTGACCGCTGACTAATTTTCCTTCCGCTTTTTTGCTGCCGTTCGAATAGGTTTCGACAGTGGTTTGGGAGTATGCCAATACCGGGAGAATGGCGAAGAGTATGAGGATTATTGGTTTCATTATGGATTGAGGGGATTGATGAGATTGATGAGATTGATGAGATTGA
>CAZOXJ010000011.1:0-34345 GCA_964583325.1 uncultured Lentimicrobiaceae bacterium | reverse complement strand
ATGCATTTTTACGCGAGGAAATCACTTTTCTGCAGATACCGGAACTGATTGAGCAGTGTATGTCGAAAACCGCTTTTATTAAAGTTCCATCGTTAAATGATTACGAACTAACTGATATTGAGGCAAGGGCAATTGCGACAGAATTAATATCAGGATTCCAAAGTTGATCCTTATTTCGCTCTTCAAATAGCCTTCCTGAAATGCTATTTTCAAACTCTTGGTTTCCAAGAGCAAAAAGCAGTAAATTTGCACCCCGTTTCGACATGGAACGTACCTTAAATTAAAGCAGAATCCAAATATGGAAATATTAGTTAAAGTTGCCCAGTTACTCCTTAGTCTCTCGATTCTGGTGATCTTTCACGAATTCGGACATTTTATCGCAGCACGGGTTTTTAAGATCAGGGTCGAGAAATTTTACCTTTTCTTCGATCCCTGGTTCTCGTTATTTAAATTTAAAAAAGGCGACACCGAGTATGGCGTTGGCTGGTTGCCGCTTGGCGGATATGTAAAAATATCGGGAATGATTGACGAATCCATGGATAAAGAAGCCATGAAACTACCGCCGCAACCACACGAATTCAGGTCAAAACCATCGTGGCAACGTCTTATTGTCATGTTGGGCGGTGTTACGGTTAATGTGCTATTGGCTGTTGGAATTTATGTTGTAATGCTGGCCTGGTGGGGACAGGAATATTTGCCTAATTCCGAAGTAAAATACGGTATCACGGTTGATACACTTGGTCAGCAAATGGGTTTACGCAACGGCGATAAAATACTTACCGTTGATAATAAACCTGTTGACGATTTTATGCGCATCCCGGCCACAATTATCCTCGAAAATGCTAAAACCATCCAGATTGAGCGCGATGGCCAGCCTTCGGAAATTACGCTTCCTCCCGGAATGATATCAAAGATCATCAATCATAAATCCCCCGATTTTATCAGTGTACGGATTCCTTTCGAAGTAGCTGATTTTGCGCCTGGTTCAAAAGCCAAAAGTGCAGGAATGAAAGTTGGCGATAAAATCATTGGAATTAATGGCGAAACGACTCTGTATTTTGATGAGTTCAAAACTATTGTTCAGCAGAATAAAGGTAAAAATGTGGATGTTAAAGTACTGCGTGGTGCTGATACAGTTGCCTTGGCTGTTGAAGTATCCGACAGGGGACTTATTGGTGTAGCGCCAAAATCACCAAATAAGTATTTTGTATTTAAAGAGCACAGCTACAATATTATTGAGGCAATACCTGCAGGGGTTTCGATGGCATACAACAAAACTGCAGATTACCTGAAATCGTTGAAACTACTTTTCAAACCCGAAGTAAAAGCATACGAATCGGTTGGAGGGTTTATCACAATCGGGAGCATTTTCCCATCGGTATGGGATTGGGAAGCTTTTTGGAGCCTTACAGCATTCCTGTCGCTTATGTTGGCCGTTTTAAATATTCTGCCTATTCCGGCTCTCGATGGCGGTCATGTTATGTTCCTGCTTTACGAAATTATTACAGGCCGCAAACCCAGTGATAAATTTATGGAATATGCGCAAATAACCGGGATGGTACTGCTTTTTGCATTGTTGATTTTTGCCAACGGCAATGATATTGTAAAGTTATTCAGGTAGCGCTTTTCTGAAAACATAGTTGAAAAATGAATCCCGGAATGCAAATGTGTATTCCGGGATTTTTTTGTGCTTACATCTCATCCGGGTATGTTATCTCACCAGGGTAACGGTTCCTCTTATTTTCTTTAATTCGCCGGCTGCCTGATTTTTAGGATCTGATATTTTGTACGTAATCAGGTACGTGTACAATCCGGATGGCGAATCATTTCCTTTCAGGGTTCCATCCCAACCGGTATGGTAATCGTTCGATTCAAAAACTTTCTGACCCCATCGGTTGTATACGATCATATAATAATCGAGCAATACATTGCCTCCTGTTACGGGGACGAAAAATTCATTTGTATTATTTCCGTCGGGCGAAAAAGCTGTTGGGATGTACACATCCTGAGGACAGTATGTGAGTATTACACCCGAAGTTACCACACAGCCGTTTGTGTCAATTACCTGAACCCAATACCCGCCTTCATCCATGGCCGGATGCGATGCCAAAATACTCCCATCATGCCATAAATAGGAGGGATAGCCCTCACCGGGACTTAGCACATATTGGGTTCCGGCGCATAAAGTATCGGATGGGGCAATGCTGATAATCGGCGCTGTATTTACCGAAACCTCGATAGTATCCTTGTCCGAACAACCCAGCAGGTCCATTACCGATAAAATATATAAACCGCCATCAGTAATGGTAATATTGTCTTTTTCAAAGTTTTGAATGTATTCTGATGTTCCATCGGGCAGTATCCATTGATAGGTTATTGCATTTCCAACGGCATTCAGCGCAATTTGCCCGTCAACGCAATAGTTGGTGTTTCCTTCAATTGCAGCTATATCAGAAGCTTCAACGGTTACAGTTACAGGAATTGAATAAGCCGAAGTACAGGAGCTTTCAGTACAGGTTGCTTTAAACGAATTAGTTGCACTTGGCGAAACGGTTAAAGTAGTACCTTGTGATCCGTCGTCCCAGGTAACGATGCCGCTGCATCCGGTAGCGGAAAGTACCACAGCTTGTCCCGGGCAAATAGTATCTTCATTTGCTGTAATCATAGGAACAGCGGGAGAAACAGGATCGCCGACAATCGCAACAATATTGTCCGACCGGCAATCATTATGTTCCGCTGAAATATTAAAATAAGTTGTCGGGGCGCATCCTGTAATCTCGAATAACCCTGTTGGACCGCTAAATCCTATAATTGAATCCGCAACTGAACCGTTAGTAAAACGGATAACATACACTTCACCCGGAAGCAAACCTTTTAGGGTAATAACTCCATCATCAACACACCATGTAGAAGGATTGGTAATAGTTTGAATTCCGATTTGAGGTTTGACATTTACAAATACTTCTATCGGATCGCTTGGCGCGGAAATACAGCCATTCACTTCACATGTGGCAGTATACGAGAAGGTTACGTTTGGCGAAACATAAGTTGCGGAATTGTTAGCCCCGTTACTCCACTTAACTGTTCCTCCACAGCCTGTTACCGATATTTCAACAGAGTCGCCCTGGCAGATTGAGTAAAAATTGGTAATAACAGTTGGTGCCGATGTAGCTCCCGGATCATTCAGGTTTGTAGTCACAGGTTCGGAAGAACAGCCATTGAAAGTTACAATAATATTACTGTAATTTCCTGCTCTTAGTCCGGTGATTGTGAGTATCCCCGAACTGTTGGTACTAATATATTTTGTAGGTACCGGAGTTCCGTTAAACGAAAAATTTACAAGATAAGAGTTGCCTGGTATCAGGCCTTCCAATGATATGGTTCCGTCAGTTCCTCCACAGCTAGTTGGATTGGTTTGGGTTGTTCCTGTAACTACAGGCGCAGGTTTAATTATAACAGTTACGGTGTTGCTTGTTGCTTGTGAAGGATTTGTGCACAGTTCATTGGATTCAAGTACACAACTTATTACATCATTATTATCAAATATTCCTGTAAATGTCGGATCATTTGTACCTGCATCCACTCCATTTTTTTTCCACTGATAAACCGGTGAGGCGCCACCATTTTGTATTTCAGCTGTAAAAGTAATCGGTGTTCCGAAACAAACAGAATTTAAATCAGCTGTGATAGAAATTGATGGTATTAATTCCGGAAGCACCACCATTGATATTGTTTGCGAAAAAACGGGGTTTGGAAGAGCACAGGGCGAACTCGAGTTTAACGACGCATAAATAGTATAAGAATCGGAAGATGTATAAGTGAATAAAGGTGTATTCGAATTGGCAATCTGAATTCCGTTCACAAACCAGGTGTATTCCGGCGAAGTTCCTCCGTTTTCGGGTGTGGCAGTATAGGTAACCGGCTGACCGCTGCATACTGAGGTGTTATCGGGTTGTATGGAGATGCTGGCGGTGGAAGGCGAGTTTACTGTGACGTTAAGAATACCCGGGATTCCATTGCAACCATCAATAGTGGTCTCGACCACAGTAAGTATATAAGTTCCGGGGGTATTTCCCCAATTAATATTTATATTGCTACCAGTTCCCGGAGGTTGTATCTGACCTCCACCTGTTAGATTCCAAGTATAATCAGATGTAGGATTTATTGGATTGATAGTGTAAGCATATTGATATCCGGTGCAAACCTCCTGGTTTGTTCCCGTTACATTTTGGGATAATATGGCTGGCGCTCCTGGAGGAGTATTAACTGTAATAATGATCTGGTTTGAATTTACTGTTGAAGGACTTGCACAGCCTGAGTTCGAAGTAAGAACACATTCTATTAAATCGTTATTTGCCAATGTGTTATCAATATATGTTGAACTGTTAGTGCCAACGTTGAATCCATTCTTTTTCCATTGATAAACTGGTGAAGTTCCGCCATTAAATATTGTGGACGAAAAAAGGACTGTAGCACCTGCACAAATAGTATTCTTATCGGAGATTATTGAAATTGATGGGGTCAATGTGGTAGTTACAATCATGGTAACCTGGTTGGATGTGGCTATCGAAGGAACGGCACAAGAGGCATTTGATGTTAAAACGCATGATATTACATCATTATTAACCAGGGTATTATCCGAAAATGTCGGGCTGTTGCTACCAACATTTAAACCGTTCTTTTTCCATTGGAATATAGGTGATGTACCTCCGTTATTAATTATAGCTGAGAATAAAACCATTGTCCCGGAGCAAATCGGATTGTTATCAGGAATTATTGAAATGGTAGGTGCAAGTGTGGATGTTACTGTCATGGTGATAGCATTTGATGCTACCACTGTTGGACTTGAGCATACTTCGTTTGACGTTAATACACATGTAATTATGTCGTTACTAACCAGTGTGTTATCAATATATGTTGAACTGTTCGTTCCCACATTCAGGTTATTCTTTTTCCACTGGAAAGCAGGTGTTGTGCCACCATTAGTAATATTAGCTGAAAAGACTACAGAAGTTCCTGTACAAATCGGGTTGTTGTCGGCAGAAATAGAAATGGTTGGTGTTAGCGTAAAGGAAACAATCATGGTTACTGCATTTGAAGTCACCGAAGCAGGACTTGCACATGATTCACTTGATACTAATACACACGAAATAACGTCATTATTTAAAAGCGAATTATCAACATAAGTCTGGCTGTTTGTCCCAACATTATTGGCATTCTTCTTCCATTGATATGCTGGGGAAGTTCCTCCGTTAGTAATTGTTGACGAAAATATTACAGTAGTTCCTGAACAAATCGGATTGGTACTAGGAACAATGGAAATGGTTGGTAAAAGTGTGGATGTCACATGAATTATTGCGGTATTTGTAGCCTGATAGCATGAATTGTCCTGATTCCATATCTCGCAGTAATATTGATATCCATCGAAACTTAAGGGTGCATTAGCAATGGTTAGAGTTGCAGTAGTAGCACCACTGTAAGGTGCGCCATTTATAATCGTTTGCCATGTTCCTGATCCGGTATAGACTTTCCAGATATAATTGTAGGGGGTTAAACCTCCTGAAGCCGAAACTGTTAAATTAACTGTTTGATTGCTGCAAAAGGTTTGTGATTGCGGATGCTGTGTTATTGAAGGCTGAGAAACAGTACAATTGGTAGTGTGCGAGCGGGGTGTCGAAGGCAAATCTCCGGCATGAGGCACAATGCCTGTTACCGTCCATTGTGTAGATGGTGAATTATCATTCGGAGAACAAACATCAGGATTGCGGATCAGTGACTTTTCATTGTACCAGTCATTGTCTAAATCAGCCCTGAAAATACCATCAATCCTTGTAGTCCCAAAGTAAAGTGATGCTCCATCGCGCTGTTGTCCATTCCAGTTGAAGTAACAAACGTTAGGATTGGTATTTGTCGGATAACTTGCCCACCATGCCGGATCTGGAAAGTTGTGCGGACCACCGTAAGCAGGATTTGAAGATCCACAAGTCAATGCCTGTCCGGGGGAAATGGTTCCTGATAATGTCCATTGCAAACATGAAGCAGTAATTCCGCCGTTTGAGATAGCTCTTACCGTCCAACCTGATAAATTAATAGTATTGTTCGTTGGATTGTAGATTTCTATATAGCGCTCAGTTCCATCATGCAGATCAGGACTACACAATTCGGAAAGTATTAAGTTTGTGCCATTTAA
This sequence comes from uncultured Lentimicrobiaceae bacterium, assembly GCA_964583325.1. Classification (GTDB taxonomy): domain Bacteria; phylum Bacteroidota; class Bacteroidia; order Bacteroidales; family UBA4417; genus UBA4417. The sequence goes on along the minus strand of CAZOXJ010000011.1, from coordinate 28,155 downwards.
AGCACAGCTGGTGTTAATAATTGTGAATATTGAAGTACTGACGCCTGTGCATGAATTAAATACAGATACATTGCCGGAAGAAGCACCTGTAGGTACAATTGCTTTTATAGTATTATCATTAATTACGCTAAAACCTGATGCCGGAGTGGATTGAAAAAACACTCCCGTAGCTCCGGTAAAATTACTCCCGTTAATTGTAACTTCTGTTCCGGCCGGTCCTGAATCTGGGGTAAACGAAAGCACCTGCACGGGGCAGTTGGTTGTTCCTTCGAGCGAAAAATCATCAATTCGGTAATTTCCTGAGTTGTTTGCACTGTAACTCCACCTGAAACGCAAATCGGGGACATTCTCGGCAGCAGGGGGTAAAAGGATTTTAACATTATTATTCACATTGGACCAGGTTGCATTAGCGGGAACTTGAGTGTAAGTTACATTATTCCAATTGGTTCCATCTGAACTCCAGCTAAAATTTACAGCTTGTGTGAATGTGCTCGTAGCTCTGGCGGCCCATATCACTTTTAAATTCGAATATCCAATAGTTGATAAATTGTTGGAATATGTTACAGTGTGTGTTACACCATTCGATCCTTGATTTTGCGCTAATAAGTTTGCACCCCCGCTGTATGGAGGTGTGCTGGCATTAGAAGTATTTAAAAGCCATTGTTGCGTTGCTCCAGTTTGTGACCATCCAGCCGGTAATGCTGAGCCTGCCGTAGTACCGAAATTTTCGGAAAACAATATCGTTTGCCCCTTAACAGCAGAAAAACTCAACACCAGGAAAAACAGCATTATAATGCCTTTTCTTAAATGATTGTATTGCAGATAATGAGTCATACGCTGGTAAATAGTATGGGTGAGTTTTACTTTGATTGTGTTATTGAGTTATTAGGTAACCACGGTATTTCAGTAAAGTTCTATAAATTGGTAAAATGTTGTTTGAACTTCACTGATCAAATAACAAAATTAAATAAACTATCTCATTTATCAATATCCGTGTCCCTTATAAAAGCTTTTCAAGGTTATACTATTATTTTAAGAAGTTATATTCACGGTTGTTTCTTGTATAATTTGTTACTCATTTATCTTCCACTTTTTCGCTCAGCGATTTAAATCCTTTACCAAGTATCTCATAAGCATCAAGAACGGCAATAAAAGCTTCGGGATCAATGCGGTGAATGTATTCTTCAAGCATATAAAGTTCGCGGGGATTCACTACGGTGAAAATAATCTGCTTGCTATCGTGGTTATACATTCCTTCGCCATGCAGAAAAGTGCCTCCCCGTTTTAAATCACCAATAATGCTGTTGCGGATTTCATTGTGTTTATCCGAAATTATAAAAAGGGTTTTGTCGTACGAAAACCCGTGCATGGCTGTATCAACAACTCTTCCGAGGACAAAAATGGTAATCCAGCTGAAAAGAGGTATCCGCCAGTCGCCGAAAGCTACAAAACTGAGAATCACGATAGCTGAATCGACCATCATCATTAGTTGCCCAAGCGGAAGACGAGTGTATTTCTGTAATATCATGGCTATTACATCGCTGCCGCCGCTGGTGGCTTTAGCTTTAAATGTAAAAGCAACGCCTATTCCAATAAACAATCCACCGAAAATGCACGAAACCAAAGTTTCATCCGGTACAAGCGGCAACGAACCATAAAAGTAAGAAAGCAAATCGACGTAAACCGATGTGAGGATAAATGCTACAACTGTTTTTGCCCCGAAACGGGGTCCAAGCAATTTAGTTCCGATTAAAGTGAGTGGAATATTAAATGCAAGCGCGGTTAAACCGATAGGTGTGCCGAGCAGGTGATGCAACATAATTGAAATACCATAAATTCCGCCAGGTACAATTTTATTTGGACTGATAAACAAAACATACCCCACAGCAACAAGGAAAGTCCCCACTACAATTAAAGCGTAGGATTTAAACCATTTTAATGAAAATAGTTTTTCTTTTTGAAAAATGGAACTAACAATCATAGGTTTGCCTGGTTTCCGTTTCACTGCAACTTCTGCATAGCTACAGCATTTGAACCCTTGAACTTTTGAACCCTTGAACCCCTAATCCTCAAGTTTTTCTTTCAACGATTTAAATCCCTCACCCAATATCTCATTGGCTTCGAGTACGGTGAGGAAGGCAGTCGGGTCAATTTCGTGGATGTATTCCTGGAGCACCGCCATTTCTCTGCGGTTAACCACGGTAAAGATAATAGTTTTATCAGATCCGTTATACATGCCTTTCCCGGGGATATAAGTTCCGCCGCGGTTAAGGTCGTTGATAATCCGGTTGCGGATTTCTTCAAATTTATCCGAAATAATGAACAGGGTTTTGTCAACACTCATGCCTTGCAAAACAATATCAATAGTTTTACCGGTGATATAAATAACTATCCATGAGTACAATGGAATTTTCCAGTCGGCAAATACCAGTAAACCGACCAGTACAATTGCCGAATCCACATATATCATCAGTTGTCCGAGCGGAAGCTTCGTGTATTTGGCTATAATCATAGCTACAATATCCGATCCTCCTGAGGTTGCTTTTGATTTAAAAATAAGTCCGAGCCCAAGGCCAACCAATACACCACCGAAAATGGACGAAAGCAAAGCATCATCTGCTACCAGCGGTGCTTCGCCATATAGATAAGTAATAAGATCCATAAATACAGAAGTGAGCACGAAACCTACCACGGTTTTAACACCGAATCGAGGTCCCAGTATTTTAATACCGATAATTGTAAGTGGTATATTCATGATCAGACCCATCAGTCCAATTGGCAATCCGGATGGTGCCCAGGAAAAAACACCTTCGGTAAGGTAATGGATAACAATAGCAATACCATATACTCCGCCAGGGACTATCTTGTATGGTGAGATAAAGAAAACGAAGCCTGCCGCTAATATTATTGATCCTATAACGATCAGGCTGTAGCTGATAAACCATTTTTTTGAAAAAATTTTTTCCGGGCGAAAGTCCATAAAATCAGTATTATAACTTTTTAAATCAGTTTTTTAAACGAGGGTGCAAATTTCGTCAGATATTTCGAGATACCACTACTATTCCTGCAAAGAAACATTCTAAATTTATTCTCCGGCCCAGAATCCTTTTAACTAACTGACAATCGTTTCATTATCAGCAGTATTCAATAAAGCATTTGCATCCTGGTATTCTGATACTATGCGTTTTAATTCTTTAAACCTATGCGGTAAAAGAAATCTACCTGTGTATTGTGATAAAGACCGAATAACAAACATTTTAGAATACCTGCCAAAACTGCTGCAATAATATTTAATTGACACCGTTATACCTTCAACAAACTTAATATTAACAAGCATTTTGTTAACAACAAAATTGAAGCATTTTAAAGGATAGTTCTTGGCTAAACCTATTTTTTGTTAATTTAGCACGTTTTTTCAATAGCACTTATGTATTCAACCCCTATGCGAGTAATGCTTCTGGTATTTGTGTTGTCGGCTTTCTCATTAGGAGTAAAGGCGCAGCAGGATCCTCAGTTTACGCATAATATGTTCAATCATGCTTTTGTTAATCCGGGTTCCTACGGTTTAAGTGAAGGTATAACAGTTACTGGGATTTTCAGAGAGCAGTGGGTCGGATTTAAAGATTATAATACGAAGGAGAAAGTTTCTCCGGAAACATTTTTAGTCACTGCCGATGCACCGGTGCGTTTCCTGCGTGGAGGCGTTGGTATTGGTATTGCCCAGGATAAAGAAGCCCAGATCAAGAATATGCTTGTAAAATTAGGCTATTCATATCATTTGAACCTTGGTAATGCCAAACTGGGAATAGGCCTGAATGCAAACCTGAATAATAAGTCAATTGATAAGGAAAATCTCAACCCTGTTGATGAGAGCGATCCTGTTCTGATGGGACTCTCAGGAGAAGGAATTATGATCACGGATATGGCAGTCGGAGCATTTTTTCAGAAGCCCCGTTATTATATCGCCTTTTCATCAACACAGATACTTGAAACAAAAAAGACAGCAGCCGATTCAGACGGAGTAACATTCTTCAAAAATCGCCGGCATTATTATCTTACAGGAGGCCACGATATTGTGCTTCCAGCCTTTCAGGGTTATGTATTTACCCCTTCGGTATTCCTTAAATCCGACATGAACACCTTTCAGGCCGATATTAATTTAATGGCCCGATACAATAATAAAGTCTGGGGCGGGTTATCATACCGTATAAACGATGCAGTATCGCTTATGGTAGGAGTTGCATACAAAGACCTGGAGATCGGATATTCATACGATATACCTACCAGCCAGATCGCTGCAACGGGAAGTCACGAAATAATGGCCCGTTACAGGTTTAAGATTGAAAGAGATAAAACACGTACAGGATATCGGAATACACGTTATCTGTAACAATTTGACTAATAAAACGAGGTTCTTAATGAAAATATTTATGAACTTGGATAATAAAGAACCTAACTTGTCGTTAATTGCATACTGAAATGACGTCAGTAAGTGCCGGGAGGCTTGTTAATTATAAGTTTAAATTTAAACTTTAAACAAATAAAAATCCTTTAGGATATTGTAACTAACAATTTGACAGGCATTACCAGACTCAAACCAAACAACACAGCAATGAAAAAACTGCTTTGCATTTCTCTGATCGCACTACTTTTTGCCAGCTGCCGCAATAGCGGTAACGGAGAACTTATAGGAGTTCAAAACAGAGAGAAGTTCTATCAGCCCGACCCTTTCGGGATGGCATACGTGCCAATGGGTAGTTATACAATGGGATCGGGTGATCAGGATGTGCCTTATGCACACCTTAATAATCCCCGCACCATCACCGTTACGGCTTTTTACATGGACGAAACTGAAATTACGAATAACGAATATCGTCAGTTCGTATATTGGGTTAAAGACTCTATCGCCCGTCGTATGCTTGGTGAAATCAATGCCGAAGAATTCCTTATCTCGGAAAATAAGAAAACCGGGGAAGTTTACGACCCTCCTTATCTCAACTGGGATGCCGAAATGGAATGGGATATTGAAGAAAACCGTGACGCCCTGGAGCCTATGTTCCTTCCTGAAAACGAAAGATATTACAGGAAAAAAGAAATTGATTCAAGAAAATTGTTTTACGAATATTATTTTGTTGACCTTCTGGCAGCTTCAAAAAAAGACTATTCGCAGCCTGGTGATTCAAAAAATGCAAACTTTGCGAATCGTCCACAAGGGATGAAGGACCGCTCTGTATTTGTGCGTAAGGAAGTAATCAATGTTTACCCCGATACACTTGCCTGGCTTCATGATTATGCATACAGTTATAACGACCCTGTTGCTCAACGCTATTTCTGGCACCCGGCATACGATAACTATCCTGTAGTAGGTGTAAACTGGAAACAAGCTTCTGCATTCTGTATATGGCGTACACGTTTTCTCGAGTCGTACCTGATGCGTAAGAAAACAGCTGTTCCAAATGAATTCAGGCTTCCTACCGAAGCTGAATGGGAATGGGCTGCACGCGGAGGAAATACGTTTAGTCCATATCCATGGGGTGGACCATACACCCGTAACGACAAAGGATGTTTCCTTGCCAACTTTAAGCCATTACGCGGTAATTATATCGACGACGGTGGAGCACGAACAGTTATAGTAGCCCACTATCCGGCTAATGATTTCGGACTCTATGATATGTCGGGAAATGTTTCGGAATGGTGTGCTGATGCTTACGACGAATCAGCTAACCAGTTCACCTGGGATATGAACCCTACTTATATGTACAATGCAAAAGAAGATGATCCTCCTTTAATGAAACGCAAACTGGTTCGCGGAGGTTCGTGGAAAGATATCGCTTATTACCTGCAGGTTTCAACAAAATCCTATGAATACCAGGATTCATCGAAATGTTACATCGGATTCCGCTGTGTTCAGGACTTTATGGGTCGTCAGAAGGATGATAATCCTGCACGTGCATCGCGAATTTATAACTAATTTTTTTCAAAATCATTAGTTACATTTCCGGAGTTTAGCCATAAATATTAAAACTAATTCATTAATCATCACATAAAATTAAATCAAGTCATGGGATTTGCAAGTTTTGTCAGCAGTAAGGGTTACAAAAACTTTATGTCTAAGATGTATGGTATAGGTGCATCGGTAGTTATTATTGGAGCTCTTTTTAAAATCGTACATATTCAAGGAGCAAATGAAATGCTTTTCGTTGGTTTAATGACAGAAGCCTTAATATTCTTCTTTTCTGCCTTTGAACCACCTCATGTTGAACCCGACTGGAGTCTTGTATATCCTGAACTCGCTGGTATGTACCACGAAGGACCAGGTTCGCCCGGATCGGTGAAAAGAATGCCAGGAGGCAAAAGCGTTACCCAGGAACTGGACGAAATGCTTTCGAAAGCAAAAATCGGGCCTGAATTAATAGAAAGTCTTGGTGACGGAATGCGCAAAATGAGCGAAAATGTAAGCAAAATGACGGATGTTACCAGCACAGCTGTTGCAACTGAAGATTTTGTTAAAAACGTAAAAGATGCCGGCAAATCAGCTGGTGAACTGTCATCTTCGTACAAAAAAGTAAGTGATGTCCTTCAGCAGGATGCATCAACCGTTGGCGAATTTTCAAACAGTGTTAAATCCGCTGCCGCGTCAGCAGGTACACTTGCTACTGTTTATAACGATGTGTCAGTTGCTATCAAAAAAGAAATGAATGCTACCGAATCGTTCTCAAACAGTATTTCATCAGCTACTGATTCAGCAAACAGATTAGCCGAAAAATATAATGTTTCAGCTGAATTGTTGAGCAAATCAGCCGAAATGCTTAACTTCAGCGCTATCGACAGCAAAGCGTACAACGATCAGTTACAAAAAATATCAGGTAACCTTGCTGCTCTCAACACCATTTATGAAGTGCAGTTAAAGAGCACAAACGAGCAGATAGAAACCACCAACCAACTCCGGTCATCTGTAGGGACATTCCTTAGCAGTATGAATGAGTCATCGAGCAACATGACCAAATACCAGCAGGAAATCGACCAGCTTACCAAGCGTGTTAGTGCACTCAACCAGGTTTATGGCAATATGCTTACTGCTATGAATGTAAACATGAATAAATAACCTGCAATCAACAACTTTATAAATATTTTACAACACTGAAAACGCTTAATTATGGCTGGATATAAAGAGACGCCGAGGCAAAAAATGATCGGGATGATGTACCTGGTATTAACTGCCTTACTGGCACTCAATGTGTCTGTTGAAATTCTGAATGCCTTCCTGATCGTTAACGAAAGTATGGAAACCACCAACAGAACCTTCAGCAGCAAAACTTCTGAGTATTATGCCCGATTCGAAGATGCTTATAAAAATGATCCGGGTAAAGTTGGACCATACTGGGAAAAAGCTCAACAGGCACGCAAGCTTTCTGACGAATTGAAAACCTATTTGAACAACGTAAAGTACGAAGCAATTGCTGTATCCGAAAAAATCCCTATTGATTCGGCAAAGGTACGCCCCCTTTACACCATTGGCACAAAAGATAAATACGACGAAACAACCGTTTACTTTATAGGCAATTCAGTTGATGGATCGAAAGGGAAAGCGGGCGAAATGCAGACTAAAATCGCAAAGTTCAAACAGGATTTACTTAACCTTGTTGAGGCTGAAGATCGTCCGAGCATAAAAATAGGTCTTGATCTGGAAGGTCCGTTTTATGACGCTGACCATAACAAGCAGAACTGGGCAATGCACAACTTTTACCATACCATACTTGCAGCGGATGTCACTATCCTGAACAAGCTGGTTGCTGAAGTACAAAATGCTGAGCTCGACGTGGTTACTCACCTTAAAAGTAAGGTTGGAGCCGCCGACTTTAAAATTGACCAGGTTGGAGCAACTGTTGTTCCTAAAAGCCAGTATGTTTTCATGGGCGAAAATTACGAAGCTGAAGTCTTTGTAACCGCTATGGACTCAAAACAGGAATTTACTGCCAATATCGGAGGAATGCGAACCAGTGAGAATGGCGTAATAAAAGTTACCCTTCCTGCTACTTCACCGGGACCAAAAGTTGTTACCGGGCAAGTGATGTACAAATCGCCAACAGGCGAAGTTAAACCTTATGAAGTAAAATTCGAATACATTGTGGCTCCGACTTCATTATCGGTTTCAGCTACCAAAATGAATGTTTTCTATGTAGGTGTTGATAATCCGGTTTCAATTTCAGCAGGTGGTGTTTCACCGGATCAGATAAATGCAAGTATCACTAATGGTTCTATTAGCCGTAACGGTGCTATCTGGGTTGTTCGCCCTGGTGCTCCGGGTAAAGCTTCTGTAACAGTGAATGCAAAACTTGGCGATCGTATGAAAAGTATGGGGAGTGTTGAATACCGTGTAAAAAATGTTCCTTCTCCTACTGCTTTTATTGCAAATACTGATGGTGGTGCTGTGAGCAGGGATTTGGTGCTTGCTTCAGGTGCAATCATTCCGCGTATGCCATCAGACTTCGAGTTTGACCTGAATTTTTTGGTTACATCATTCAAGTTTTCAGGTAACAGAAAAGGTGATCTTGTTGATTACGCTGGGAATGGAAATAGTCTTACAAGTCAAATGAAAGATTTTATCCGTCAGGCCAGGCGTGGGGATAAAGTTATTCTTGAAGATATTATGGCCAAGGGTCCCGACGGTAAAACCCGTAAATTGAATTCGATTGTACTTACGCTTCAATAAAACTAACGATTTTTCGCTGATTAAATAGCCATGATTGGAATTAGAGACTAACAAAAGAAGAATATCTTGACCAATCTGACTTATTCACTGTCTGCCGGCAAAGCAGGCATCTGACCTGAAAAAATTAAATATTTACAGATGAAAAAGAATATTTTAATCATAGTCGTGCTGATGCTTTTCATTACTGTTTCGGGTAGTGCACAGCAGATATTGAATACACCTCCCCGCGATGGTGTGGTTGATAAAGGCGAAAGGATGGATAAGAAGCCAATTACTTATCCCTGGATAAGACAAGCTGATTATATATGGGAGAAACGTTTGTGGCGTGTTATCGACATGCGTGAAAAAATGAATCAGCCCATGTACTACCCCGAAACTCCTCATAACAACTGGCGTAGCTTTATGACCATTATGATGGATGCCATTAAGGAAGGTAGCCTTACAGCTTATGATGCCAATTCACCTACTGATGAGTTTATTTCGCCAATGTCGTTTAAAGAACTGATGGCAAATGTGGAGAAAGCTGACTCAATGCAGTTGCAACGTTCGTACCCACCTTATGATTTTTACGATACTGTTATTGTTAAAAAATTAAATACTACCGATATCAAGAAAATCAGGATAAAGGAAGATTGGTTTTTTGACAAACAACGTTCCATGCTCGAAGTTCGTATCATAGGCATTTGCCCGGTTATTGATGTATTCAATGATGATGGTACTTACCGTGGTATGAAGCCTCTCTTCTGGATTTATTTCCCTGAGGCCAGGCCTATTATGGCTAAATCAGAAGTTTTCAACAGGTTTAACGGTGCTGCCAGGCTTACATACGATGATTTCTTCTGGAAAAGAATGTTTAGTAGCTATATCTACAAGGTTGATAACCAGTACGATCGTAAAATCAGCGAGTATGCTACCGGAATTGATGCAATTCTTGAATCAGAACGAATCAAAGAAGAACTCTTTAGTTTTGAACAGCAACTCTGGGAATATTAATCACTAGGGTAAGGTTTTTAACCTTTTAACAGATAAATTATTCAGGCAACTCTTCAAACATGGAGAGTTGCTTTTGTTTTTATACTTTTGTAATATCAGGATTGTGAGGGAACTCATTGAAATCCCCTGCTATATTTTTCCAATGTCAGCTGATTTACTTCAAACACCAATTGAATACCTTAAAGGTGTCGGACCTAAAAGAGGTGAACTGCTTCGTAAAGATGCCGGTGTCAGCACTTATTACGATATGTTGACATATTACCCGTTCAGGCATGTGGACCGCAGCAGGTTTTTACCAATTGGTGAGATAAATTCCGAAAATATTTATCTTCAGATCCGGGGTAAAGTTACTGATGTTCAGCTTGTAGGACAAGGTAGAGCTTCACGCCTGGTTGTTACAATCCGCGATAATTCAGGCTTTATTGACCTGGTATGGTTCCAGGGAATAAGCTGGGTGAAAGACAAATTTACTCCCGGTAGCGAATGGGTAGTGTTCGGTAAACCATCATTATTTAACGGTCGCTATAACATTACACATCCCGAAGTGGAATCTGTTGCTGAGTTCGTTACCCAGCCCGCAGATCCGTTGCATCCGATCTACAATTCATCGGATAAAATGAAATTGAACGGATTGGCCACGCGTGCTCTTTCGAAAGTTACACGAACCCTTATTTCGCAGCTTAAAGGAGTTATTCCTGAGACTTTGAGCAATGATATACTTAATGAGTTGAAACTCATGAAGCGGGAGGAAGCTCTCATGAATATTCATTTTCCTTCGGATAGCGAGAAGCTTGAGAATGCCAGGGCCAGGCTTAAATTCGATGAATTGTTTTTTATTCAGCTCCGTTTACTGCGATATAAAATTAACCGTTCCGAAAAAATAAGGGGAAATGTTTTCGGACGTATAGGGGACCTTTTTAATGGATTTTATAAGGAATGCCTGCCTTTTGAACTTACCAACGCCCAAAAGAAAGTTATCCGCGAAATTCGCGCCGATATGGGTTCGGGAAGGCAAATGAACAGGCTTCTGCAAGGTGATGTTGGTAGCGGCAAAACGTTGGTGGCGTTAATGTGCATGCTTATCGCTCTCGATAACGGCTACCAGGCTTGTTTGATGGCCCCGACAGAAATTCTCGCAAATCAGCATTATGCCACGATTAAGAAGTTTCTGGCAGGAATGGATGTTAAGGTTGACCTGTTGACAGGAAGCACAAAAAAAGCCCGCCGTAAGGAAATTCATCCCATGTTGCAATCAGGGGAACTTCACATCATTATAGGTACTCATGCGCTTATTGAGGATACAGTTCAGTTTAATAACCTTGGACTGGTTGTAGTTGACGAACAGCACCGGTTTGGGGTGGCCCAGCGGGCAAAAATGTGGAGTAAAAGTGTGGTTCCTCCGCACGTGCTGGTTATGACGGCTACTCCGATTCCACGTACATTGGCAATGACCGTTTATGGGGATCTGGATTTATCTGTTATCGATGAATTGCCGCCAGGACGTAAAGCAATAAAAACCTACCATTTCTATGAATCAGGCCGCGATAAGGTGTATAACTTCCTCCGGCAGCAAATAGCTTCAGGCCGGCAGGTTTATATTGTGTATCCACTCATTGAAGAGTCCGAAATGCTCGACCTGAAAAACCTGGTTGATGGTTTCGATCATTTAAAACAGGTTTTTAAGTCACCGCAATATAATCTGTGTATGGTTCACGGAAGGATGAAAGCGGATGAAAAAGATTCCGAAATGATGAAATTTAAAAATGGTGAAACACAAATCCTCGTAGCCACAACAGTTATCGAAGTGGGTGTGGATGTTCCGAATGCTTCGGTAATGGTAATCGAAAATTCGGAGAGGTTCGGGCTGTCGCAACTTCACCAGCTGAGAGGAAGAGTAGGACGCGGAGCCGATCAATCGCATTGTGTGCTCATGACAGGTTTTAACCTGACTTCCGACGGTCGCATCCGGATAGATACCATGGTCCGGACGACAGATGGATTTGAAATTTCAGACGTTGACCTGAAACTTCGCGGCCCCGGCGATCTGGAAGGAACAAAACAAAGTGGGATTCTGGACCTTAAACTTGCTGATATTGTGCGTGATGAACAAATGTTGCGTGCGTCGCGAAATATTGCACAGAAATTACTTGACGACGATCCCCACCTCGTAAAACAGGAAAATCAACGGATCGTGCGTTACCTCGAATATTTAAACAGCAAAAAGTCGGAATGGTCACAAATCAGTTAAGAAAATTTCTTCGATGTTTCTGATGCTAAAAATCACATTATCATGAAGATAGCAGGTTAGAATTTCTAATTGCACCTTTTTCCGGAAACGATTTTCAGCTTTTCGTGATCAAAAAACTAAAGCCCTCCCGAATAAACCATTTTCTTAATCAGTATATACTTTCCAGTATTCAGAACCAGGTAGTACATGCCGGCTGGTACTTCGGCCGGAACCCATTCACATGTATGATTGCCGGTTAAAAGCGAATCATTAACCAGTGTTGTAACTAATTGCCCGCTGAGATTGCGGACTTCTATAATAACTTTAGTATTTTCCCTGAGGGTATAACTGATATGGGTTGACGTCGCAAACGGATTCGGCATATTTTGTTCAAGTACTGCATTGCTGATCGATTCGGGATTAACACCAGCGGCAGAACTTAACGAAGGGCTGCCAGCCTGCACCCAGGCCGTATAGATAAGGTCAGCCAGGGCATGAGAAGCATTTTTGAACAGTGGGCTGGTAAAACTTTTGCTTTTATCCCATAACGCATTTTTATAGGCGGTTGAAGATGTACTTGTTGAAAATGTTTTGGCATAATTATCAGCCATCAGCACCGAATCAACAAACGGATAGCTCTGGTACATGTAATTAAAAATGTAGTCATTTACATTGGTTACCAGAATGGCATCATATCCGGTATAATTAATTTCCGAAACGTGTGCATTTATCATCGTGGATTCAAAACGGGAGTGAATTCCGGTATTCCCTGTAAATTGTCCGTCATAGTTGCGCGTAATGTGCATAGGCATGTGTCCGTCAGCCACATAATGCCCCAAATCTGCTGCGAAAATCTGAGCTTTGGCAAAGTCGAGCCTTTGCAGGCAGCTGCGCAGCGAATCGAAACTGCGCTCAGTGGCCCAGGGTAAAATTCCGTTCTCCATAACAAATGCATAACCGTAAACAGCTACTGCCGAATCAAAGGTCTGAGGTATCTGGCCAGTAGTCAGAAAAGCACTATAGTTATCAATATCAATATAATGTTTAGGACCTTCAGTTGGATCTGAACCTTTACGGTAATCAGCATCTGAGGCATGATCAGCTATAAAAGTTACCCACGCAAGAAAACCCTGCATTTCCTGGTTAAACGAAAGTGATGAAGATTCGCTTATTTTCCGGTGACCAGTTCCTCCCCAGCTGATGAGGATTACTGACAATGAAAGAAGCAGAATTGACGAGACGGTGTATTTTTTCAAGGAAAGAAAGCTTAGAACGGTTTAATAATGGGCAAAAATACACATTTATATCAAGGGTTGGGTGATACTATGGAGTTTCATGTTTCAGAGTATGAGAATTTTACTAATCATTTTGTAAAAAGATGATATAGAATAGGATATAATTGAAATTACTGAATTTTCATTTTTTAGAATAGATTCCTAAACCCTGTGGAGTGTTTAAATGAGAATTATATCTTTCTGTGTAGCCATTGCAAATTTATCTTGTAAATTTTTACCACATCCCACATCCCACATCTCACATCCCACAGCCCGGAGAAGGAATTTTACAACCAGCAAAACAAATAATCCTTAAATTTGCGCCTCCGTAAAGATTTTACAATGAAAATATCGTACAAATGGCTGAAAGAGTATGTAAATATCAGCCTTCCTCCTGTTGAAGTAGCCCGCATACTAACTGATTGTGGCCTCGAAGTCGAAGCCATCGAAGAATTCGAATCCGTAAAAGGTGGACTGAAAGGAATAGTGATAGGTCATGTTGTTTCAACACAACGCCATCCGAATGCTGATAAGCTCACCTGTTGCAAAGTGGATATAGGCGAAGGAAAAGTGCTGGATATAGTTTGTGGCGCACCCAATGTGGCTGCCGGACAGCTTGTTCCTGTTGCTACGATTGGCACAGTGCTTTATAACGGAGATGAATCATTTACTATTAAAGCCGGAAAATTGCGTGGCGAACCCAGCGATGGAATGATATGCGCCGAAGATGAACTTGGATTAGGAAATTCCCATGCCGGTATCATGGTGCTTGACAATACCGCTAAAGTAGGATCAGCCGCCGCTGAATATTTTAATGTTGAATCGGATACCATATTTGAAGTAGCTATTACTCCAAACCGTGCCGATGCAACTTCACATATTGGCGTAGCCCGCGACCTGGTTGCGGCAATCAGTAACCGCGAAACACAGCACGAAAGTGTATCGCTGACATATCCGTCAGTCGAAAATTTTAAAGTTGAAAATACTTCGCTTAAAATTTCAGTCAGCATTGAAAACCCGGAGGCCTGTGCCAGGTATTCCGGAATTACAATCAGTGGTATCGAGGTTAAAGATTCCCCTGAATGGCTTCAGAACAGGTTAAAAGCAGTTGGCTTACGTCCGATTAATAATATCGTGGATATTACCAACTATGTGCTGATGGAAACCGGCCAGCCACTTCATGCTTTCGATGCAGCCTATGTTGCCGGAAACCAGGTGATTGTTAAAAAAATGCCTGCCGGAACTAAATTTGTAACCCTTGATGAAGTTGAGCGCAGCCTTAGCGCCGACGATCTTATGATTTGCAATAGTGCTGAGCCCATGTGTATTGCGGGCGTTTTTGGCGGGGCAAAATCAGGCGTAACGGAACATACGAAAGCTATTTTTCTCGAAAGCGCTTATTTCGACGGAACCCACGTCCGGAAAACGTCAAAGCTACACAATCTGAAAACGGATGCTTCGTTCCGTTTCGAACGTGGCGCTGATCCTAATATTACGGTTTATGCTTTGAAGCGTGCAGCGCTGCTTATGCAGGAAATTGCCGGCGGAATTATTTCCTCCGAAGTGGTTGATGTTTATCCGGAAATAATTCAAAATTTCGAAATTGAGGTTTCATTTAAGCGTATTAATACGCTGATAGGTAAACAGATAGAAAAATCTACTGTTAAAAATATTTTGACAGCACTCGAAATAAGTATCCTTTCCGAAACGGAAGAAGGAATGCTGCTTTCAGTTCCTCCTTTTAAAGTGGATGTTACCCGGGAAGCAGATGTGGTTGAGGAAATACTTCGGATTTATGGGTATAATAATATTGATTTCAGCGATTCGTTAAAATCATCCCTTTCTTACAGCCGTAAACCTGATCCTGAAAAGCTTCAGCAAAAACTGGCTGATTACCTGAGTAATAATGGTTTTAACGAAATACTTACCAATTCACTTACCAGTTCCGCCTACTACGAAAAGTCGGAGGTGTTCAGCTTTGAAAAATGCGTTAAAATTCTGAACCCACTCAGCAGCGAATTAGGAGTAATGCGCCAGACTTTGCTTTTCAGCGGCCTCGAAAGTATTTCGCACAACCTTAACCGGCGCATGTCGGACCTTAAATTTTACGAATTTGGCAACGTGTATCAATATAATTCTGCGCAAGCTGAAAGTGCCGATGTAACCCGAAAATATACTGAGAATAAAAAATTGTCAATATATGTTACCGGGAGTCAGCAACCGGAGAGTTGGTATATGACTGATCGCGTAACCGATTATCATTTTCTGAAATCGCTTGTGTTTTCAGTACTTCGTAAAACAGGTATTGCCTTGAGTAAACTCGTTGCATCTGAAGCAGATACAAATTTGTTCGCGGAAGGCGAAACGTTCAGTATCAGCAATAAACCGTTAGTTTATATTGGAAAGCTTAACGCTGCTACGCTGAAACAATTTGATATTAAACAAGATGTTCTTTATGCAGAGGTCGATTGGAGTACCTTGCTGCGTGAAGTGAAACCTGATAGTGTGAAATTCAGTGAGATAAGTCGTTTCCCGGAAGTTCGCCGCGATCTGGCCCTGCTGCTCGATAAAAGTGTTAAATTTATTGATATCGAAACACTTGCATATAAAAACGGCAAAGGCATATTACGTGCTGTTAATCTTTTTGATGTGTATGAAGGCGAAAAGATCGAAGCCGGAAAAAAATCCTATGCAGTAAGTTTTATCCTTCAGGATGATCATAAAACTCTGACCGATAATGATATAGAAAAGCTGATGAAACGCCTGGCCGAGGTTTTTGAAAAGGAACTGGGTGCAGTTATCAGGAAATAATTACCACGAGTTTATTGTTATGAAAATCCGGACTCAGTGCCGGATTTTTATTTTTATAATGTAGATTTTTAGTGTAGAAGAGCGTCCTTCCTGGTTTTTGACATTTTGTCAGCAATACTGCCAAAAATCGTTAAACGGTTTAATTATTTCGCGATAATAGCGTTAACTTTGCACAGTAAAAGCCACAATGGCAAGTATAGAAGATGGATATAATTTCGGTAAAACAGCGTTTTGGTATAATTGGTAATTCTCCTTTGCTCGACAGGGCTATTGATATTGCCCGGCAAGTTGCGCCAACAGATTTGAGTGTATTGATAACCGGTGAAAGCGGAGTAGGTAAAGAGATATTTCCACAGATAATACATCACCTGAGTGCACGCAAACACGGAGCCTATATAGCTGTAAATTGCGGCGCAATTCCTGAAGGGACTATTGATTCAGAGCTTTTCGGGCACGAAAAGGGTTCGTTTACCGGTGCTCACGAAGCACGTAAAGGATATTTCGAAGTGGCTAACGGAGGCACTATCTTCCTTGATGAAGTTGCCGAATTACCCTTGTCAACCCAGGTTCGGTTGCTTCGTGTACTCGAATCGGGCGAATTTTTTAAAGTCGGATCATCGAAAAGCCAGAAAACAGACGTACGCGTGGTAGCAGCTACCAATGTAGATGTTCAGGGCGCAATTGATCATGGGAAATTCAGGCAGGATTTATTCTACCGGCTTAATTCAGTGCCTATTGCAGTGCCGGCACTTCGCGAACGGAAAGAAGATATCGTGCTGCTTTTCCGTAAGTTTTCTTCTGATTTTGCCGAAAAATACCGCATGCCGGCGCTTGAACTTGATGAAGAAGCAAGGCAAATACTTATGAATTACCGCTGGACCGGTAACATCAGGCAGCTGAAAAACTTCACTGAGCAAATCTCGATTATTGAGCGTAACCGTAACATTTCGGCTGCCACACTACAGACTTACCTGCCCGAAACCACCCGTCGCGATTTACCTGTACTTTTCAAAGATGCCAATAAGGGCAATGAGTTATCGGAAAGAGATTTACTTTACAAAGTCCTTTTTGATATGCGCCGCGATATTACAGATCTTAAAAAGCTGGTTGGCGAAATAATTGGGCACGAAGAAGTCGCTAATCATTTTAACAACCAGGTATCCCATGTACCCGATCATTATATAAATGATTCGCCACGGACTGATTTAAACAGGGTAGTAGTCCACGACCGCAACAATCTGCCCGTTGATGACGAACCTTTTGTACATGGCGAAATTATGGAGGAATCGCTTTCGATACAGGAACGCGAACTTGATCTGATCAGGCGTGCTCTTGATAAACACGAAGGCCGCCGCCGCAATGCAGCCAAAGAGCTTGGTATTTCTGAACGCACCTTGTACCGTAAAATCCGGGAATATGGAATCATTGGATAAAATCAGTAAAGTGATACGACCTCTTTCAACGGGAATTTCTGTTGTAATGCTATTAGCTGCAGTATTTTCTGTAGTAAGCCTTTTGCCCGGTTGCAGTTATTCGTTTACGGGTGCAAGCATATCGCCAACCGTAAAAAGCATTTCGGTTAATTATCTTCCTAATAATGCCCCACTTGTTCAGCCGGCATTGAGCCGTAAGCTTACCGAAACTATCCGGGATAAGTTTACCAGCCAATCGGGCCTTTCACTTGTAAGTTCGAATGGTGATTTGACAATAGAAGGTGAAATTACAGGGTACTCAACTGAACCTGTTGCTATTACAAGCGAACAACAAGGCGCTTTGCAGCGGCTAAAAATTACCGTCAATATTCGTTTTACCAATAAGCAGGATCCGAAACAGGATTTTGAAACCACTTTTTCGCGCTTTCAGGATTATGATGCCACCAGGAGACTTTCGGAAGTTGAAGAGACTTTGATGGATATTATTAATGAAGAGCTTGCACAGGATATTTTTAATAAAGCAGTTGTTAACTGGTAGCAGAGTCAGTTTGCATTAAATACATTTACTTGCTAATCCATATACTTTTTTATCAAAACAGTAACAACTCCTCCAAACTGAACTATGACACCTGAGAAGTTTAACCGGTATCTGAATGACCCCTCGCTGCTTGATAGCCATACAGTGGAGGAGTTGTGGATGCTTGTTAAGGATTACCCTTATTTTCAGGTTGCACGCATGTTGCTGGCCCGCAATTTATACAATACCGGTCACGAAGCGTATCCTTTATCGTTGCGCCTGGCTGCAGCCTATGCAGGCGACAGGGGAAAATTAAAAGCGCTTATTGAAGGAATCCCTGTTGTCTTTCATCAGTTGCCTCTTCAAGAAAATATTACTGAACCTGCTACTGTGCAGGGAAATAATATCGAAACTGATATTCTGCTTGCTGATACTTCTGAAATTGAACCTATTGAAAATGAAGTTATCGCGGGCGAAGTTGAAATTCAGGATGAGAAAGGATTGCATGCTAACCAGGAGGAAACAGATACAGTTGCTGAAAGTCATGACCTGATAACTGATACAGATGAAATTATCTCAAGCGATCCAATTGTATTGTCGGTATCGCCGGAGGGTGAAATAATTGAAGAAGTTACCGCAATCAAGGAACCTGATAAGCCTAAAACTATTCATAACGCACTGATTGATACTATTTTTTCGCGTTTAAGTGCTGTGCCTGTTCCGGAAGAGGAGATAACAGATAGTGGTATGGCAAATTTTGAATCGGAAGCGTTACCACTTTTAAAGGAGAATTTTTCTGTTCATAACGAGCTTGTCGAAAAGTTTATCAGGGAAGAACCGCGATTAAGTGCTCCCAAACGCGAATTCTACAATGCAGAGGATATAGCAAGGCAAAGTGCTACCTTGCCCGAGGACCTGGTAACCGAAACGTTGGCCTGGATTTATGAGCAACAGGGGTATTATAACCTGGCCATAAAAATTTATGAAAAACTCATGTTGCTTATTCCCGAAAAAAGTAGTTACTTTGCAGGCCGAATTAAAGAAATTACCAAAAAGCCTAAGTAACACGTTTATAAATACATAAAATTAAAGAAGTATGAATGCTTTTATTTTTGTTTCTGTTTTAATCCTGATCGCTTGTGTGCTCATGATACTTGTTGTATTGGTTCAGAATTCGAAAGGTGGAGGATTAGCCTCAAATTTTTCGTCATCAAACCAGTATATGGGTGTCCGCAAAACTGCTGATTTTCTCGAAAAATTCACCTGGGGATTAGCTGTAGCCTTACTGGTACTCAGCCTCATGTCCATAATTGTTATACCTCGCGGAACTGTAAGCCAGGGATCAGCTGATACAGAACTTCGTCAGAATATTGACGAAAATGCTCAACCTGTTCAGGATTTCCAGGCTCCTCCTAAAGAAGAGAACTAAAAGCATACTAAAATCATTTTTCGGAATGTCAGAATGTCACGTGCATTCTGACATTCTTTTTTTTGTCCGGTATTTTTCTTTTTTGTCAGGGCCTGCAAATGCTGCTTACATGCTTCTAAACGCCTTATATTTAAAGAGATATATAGTCTGCAAAAATTTCATTCCATAATGCCAATTAAAGCTTTGGCACGGATTATGAGTATAGCAATTCATTCAAAAGAAAAATTATCAAATTGTTTAACATAAAAATTAATTCGAAAACATGGCACAGGTAAATGTAAAACCTTTGGCCGACCGCGTATTGGTTGAGCCGGCAGCAGCCGAACAAAAAACAGCAGGTGGCATCATCATCCCCGACACTGCAAAAGAAAAACCACAAAAAGGCACAGTAGTAGCTATTGGCAATGGTAAAAAAGATGAACCGCTTACTGTAAAAGTTGGAGATCAGGTATTGTATGGTAAATACTCAGGAACCGAAATCAACATCGAAGGCAAGGATTATCTGATTATGCGCGAAAGCGATATTCTGGCTGTGATTTAATTAAAAACAAAAAATAAATTCTGATATGAAAGGTAAAGAAATAATTTTCGAAAGCGAAGCCCGCGACCGCATGAAAAAAGGTGTGGATGCTTTGGCAAATGCTGTTAAAGTTACTCTCGGTCCTAAAGGACGTAACGTTATCATCGAAAAAACCTATGGCGCGCCTCAGATTACAAAGGACGGCGTTACTGTAGCGAAAGAAATAGAAATGAAGGACTCCGTGGAAAACATGGGAGCTCAGATGGTGAAAGAAGTAGCTTCGAAAACTGCTGATGTTGCCGGTGATGGTACAACTACCGCAACCGTTCTGGCTCAGTCAATCATTACAACAGGCTTAAAAAACGTTACCGCAGGCGCTAATCCAATGGATTTGAAACGCGGTATTGAAAAAGCTGTGGCAATTGTAGTAGCTGATCTCAAAAAACAATCAAAAGAAGTTGGCAACAGCATCGAGAAAATTCAGCAGGTTGCTACCGTTTCGGCGAATAATGACCAGACTATTGGCAAATTGTTAGCTGAAGCTATGGAAAAAGTATCCAAAGAAGGTGTTATAACTATTGAAGAAGCTAAAGGTATCGAAACAACTGTAAAGGTGGTTGAAGGTATGCAGTTCGATCGTGGTTATATTTCACCGTATTTTGTTACTGATGGCGAGAAAATGGAAGTGGTTTACGAAAATCCGTATATCCTTATCCATGACAAGAAAATCAGCAGCATGAAGGATTTCCTTCCTGTACTGGAAAAAGTAGTTCAAACTGGTCGTCCGTTGCTTATTATTGCCGAGGATGTTGACGGTGAAGCTCTTGCTACATTGGTTGTTAACAAAATCCGTGGCTCACTCAAAATTGTTGCTGTAAAAGCTCCGGGCTTTGGCGATCGCCGTAAGGAAATGCTTCAGGATATCGCTATTTTAACCGGTGGAACCGTTGTTTCGGAAGAGCAGGGATACCGTTTGGAAGATACCGACCTGAGTTACCTCGGACAGGCTGAAAAAATCAATATCGACAAAGACAATACTACCATTGTAAGCGGTAAAGGCGCTAAAGAAGGTATTGTTGCCCGCGTAAGCCAGATTAAAGCACAGATTGAAACCACAACTTCTGATTACGATCGCGAAAAACTGCAGGAACGTCTTGCAAAACTTAGCGGTGGTGTTGCTGTAATCTATGTTGGTGCAGCCAGCGAAATTGAAATGAAAGAGAAGAAAGACCGTTTCGACGATGCACTTCACGCTACCCGCGCAGCTATCGAAGAAGGAACTATTCCAGGTGGAGGCGTTGCTTACATCCGCGCTATTGCTGCTCTCGAAAACGTGAAAACGGATAACGAAGACGAAGAACTTGGTATCAAAATCGTGAAACGCGCTCTCGAAGAGCCACTTCGCCAGATAGTTGCCAATGCAGGTCTCGAAGGTTCAATTATCGTTCAGAAAGTGAAAGATGGCAAAGACGATTTCGGTTTCAATGCACGTACTGAAGTGTATGAGAATCTATACAGCTCAGGAGTAATCGACCCGACTAAGGTTGCCCGCGTTGCTCTCGAAAATGCAGCTTCAATTGCCGGCATGTTACTCACTACCGAGTGTGTAATTGCTGAAATTAGAGAAGATAAAGAACCTTCTATGCCAAATCCTGGTATGGGCGGAATGGGTGGAATGTACTAAAATACAGTTTCACATCCGGTATAATTTGTTTCAAAGCCCTGCTTCGGCGGGGCTTTGGCGTTTTATAAACACAATAGCGGAGTTATAAATCAGTTTAAAAAAACATAAAATCAGATTTAAAGAGCTCTGAACCCTAAACCCTAAACCCTAAAACCCAAACCCAAACTCCCAACTTTACTTCAATTTATCAATCCTCAAAAACACTTCCCAGTACTTTTCCTTGTTCATATCCGACCAATGAATCTGCATACGACGGTATTGGTAAGTCTGTATTTGACAAAAAACAATCAGCAGAACTATTAAACCGAGGAATACACGTTTGGTATTAACAGATTTGAATTGTTGAAGGGCAGTTGCAAGCAGAACAGAGAAAAAAGCGTAAAATTCAACCATTACCCGCTGCGAAAAACTTCCGCCGTAATACCACATATGCCACGATGAAAAAACATAAATCAAAATGAACAGAAAACCAAGCAGGCTGTAAAAGCGGTATCTGTTGTTTCGGAACATATTTATAAAACCAACAAGACTGAGCAATAAAAGCGGTGTGTATACAAACATACCTTTCTTATAACTGAACAGGAAATTCCAGATCTGGGGATTCATGAAATTGAAACCTTCCTCTTTGTATGAATAGATAAAAAACTGTCCGGTTGATAGTTTGTAAATGATAAGTTGTATAGAAATGATTAGTAAGAAACTAAAGACAGCAAGGATTGAAATCCAACTTTTTGCAAAAATGTTTTTTATTGCTGAAATCAATTGTCCGGAATTATCGGCTAAAAATGGCAACGACAGCACGATAAGAATATTTACAGGCCGTATGAGAGTTATAATGCCTAGAAGCAAGGCGCTGTAAAGCAGGTATTTGGGCTCCTGGCTTATGAAGTATTTCCTTATTATAAAACTAAACCATGTGATGGCTGCAAACGAATACACATGCGACATGGCAAATTCCGTAACAACATAGTAAAACAGGTTTGTACCAAAAACAATTGCAATAAGAACCCAGGCAATTGTTCCTTCATCAATCGTGAATGTACGAAGCAGTTTTCGCAATCCGAACAGCGCCAGCAGCAGGTAAAACAGCGCTCCGATATGCACCATCATTGTATAATAGTAACTGTAGCCATCAGCCGGCAGTTCAGTAAAAAGAGTGATTGCATGGCCAACCAGGAAGAAAGGCATCAGGCAGATTGCCGTTCCCGCATAGTACTTGTTGATTGACAGGTTGTTTTGAGTCCTCAGATATTGAAAATACAGATTAGGATTGTAGTATGTTTCGCGTTCGATTTTGTAATAAAACCGGAAGTTGAGGTCGTGATAAATAAATACTGCCGGCAGGTAAGCATAATACCCTTTTGCATCCGATTCAATAACACCTGTTTTATAGTCTTTTTTAAATGAAGTATTTACTATTGTCCAAAGCACAACCAATGCAATCAGCCAGGGAACAGCAGAAGTCCAAGAAAGTGATTTAAACCCGGAAGCTTTTAGGTTGGACATGTAATTTAATCTTTAACAGTGAAGCGGTGAAGCGCATTGCAAAGATATGTTTTACTGAATTTAATAAACAAACAAAGGGTAAAGTTATCGACTACTCGTATTTTATAAGTTTACCACTTCCTGAAACTGTACCGGATATTTCCTCCGGGTTTCCTTTGTAATAGATGTTTCCCAGGCTGGTAATTTCATATTCAAAATGGTGTATCACATTGACATAACAATCATTGGTGCTGGCATTCCGCATAAACAGGAACCCCGACTTGAGATCAAGGCAATGAAACGGTCCGTAACTGGCTGAATATATAAAGTTAACACCGGTTTCACCACTGATTTTCATATCGACCGAACCATAAATAATACTGAGTTTACTGGTGCCGGTTTTAATTATAAGATCAATATACCCCGAACCGCCAACGGCTGAAACGGTAAGAGAATCCTCGCGGATGGTATCCGTATTTGTAACGGTTCCGGTAGCTTCGTACTTCAGATCAATAATATGAGGCATGGTTACATAGGCAGTAAATTTTTTGTCGTACGATCGCACCCAGTTAAATTTATTGTTATTCCTTATTGTAAGCAGGCTGTCGCTGATAGAGGTTTCGATTCCCGAAAGTATGTTCTCGCCTCCTTCGACGCTTATGCTGTAAGTATTCCCCTGGGTGATTACAAGGTTTACATCGTCGTTAAGGTGAATTTTCGTGAAGCTTTCGTTTACTGGCCTGGTAACTGTAACAATGTCGCCGGTACTTTTTGTAAAATCCCAGAAATGATCTTTCTCACAGGAAGGCAGAAGCATGGCAAATAATAGCAACAGTAAAGCTGAAATGCTTTTGTGCCGCATCATTCTCAGAGCAACTGTAACTGGTTTTTGCATCATTTTTGCCTCCCGTAATAAATCCATGGAATTTTGTATCCTAATCCAATGCCTACAAAATCAGCTTGTCCGAAGTGTGTGCGCAGAGTCAGGTTTGCAAATAGGCCGGGCGTTACCTGGTATTGCAATCCCAGTTTAAAGTAAGTGTTAGTGGGTGCCATTTTCCCGCTGATATAAAACCCAAGTCCGAAATTGTACGAAAGTTTTGACATATGCAGCTGGTAGGCAGGACCTACTCCAAAACGTATTATTTCGCGGTTTCGTTCGTATTCGACGTTATTTAATTCGGCAAAATAGAAGTCGGATTCATCGTATGTAACATCAAAACCTACTCCGGCGCTGCTTTTAAACGAGAATTGCTTCATTACATTGCCGAAAAAATTATAAATCATAAAGGAGCGGCCATATTCGCTGCCCATATCTTTTAATGCTGCGGTAGCCCCAACCGAAAAGTCGATTGATTTAGTGCCCGGGAATTCAAATGTGTAAAGCGAAGGGACTATTTTTTTGTTGAGATAAGAGTTTTCCTTGCTCAGCCGGTAAGCAAAAGCCACGTTGATGGATGGCGTATTTATGCCAAAGTTTGGTGTTTTAGTCGATCCGTTTGAGAAATGCATGAGTCCCAGGCCAATTGCCATATTCATTCGGGGATTGAAGCGCCAACGGTATTCAGCCATCAGGTTTGCGGCAGCATTTACATGAGATCCGATGGCAATATATTTATAGTTTTCGAGGCGTTCGAAGCGTTTTGTGAGATAGGCAAGCCCTAGTCCTACACGAAAGTTGAGCTCATGTTTCCTGTTACGGATAATCGGGTAGTTTACATAAGGAAAAACAGCATGGGCACTGCCCACAAATTTAGAGCCTCCCATGTGTGAGTACCAATAACTTACGCCAACGAAAGGATAACCATACATTGCCTGCCAGCGTTCGCGACCATAAGTTTCTTTCCCAAGGTTTATTTCGAAGGATGGAAAATGTGCATTGAAAATCTCCATTTCGAGATGGTGGTTTATCATAAAACCATAATTAACGCGACCTTCGAGCAGCAGGTTCGAGCCCCAAAGCTTATGCTGAGCCGATGCCTGTACATTGAAGAGTACAAACATAACTATCACTAAAACAGATGATTTTATTTTATGAAGGGGCATCAGTTATTCTAATAAAAAAGGCCTGGGAAAGGCCATCACAATAACGCAAAATTACGCCCATTCGTGCACGTGGCAAAGTTTTTATTTTTCCAGGGCATCTGTTTCTGCTTCAAAGTATTGTTTTATAGTAAGTTAAATATTTTTGATAACGAATATTTTAGTGTGGTTCGGGAATTACAGAAATGAATATTCTTTTTCGTAAGACAGCTCAATACTTCCTTTTGCAAAATTATTTGTTATACTGAACTATTTGCCATTAGCTTTTCTCCATTAACTGTTTCTCTTATTTCTCTCACAAGTTTTCAACCTATAGCCTCGAAACCTGATGCATTGTGTACTTTTGTGAAAAATACCGGAAATGGACCAGAGACTGATTGAATTTGAGAGGCTTTTAAAAATAATGGATGAACTCAGGGCTCAATGTCCGTGGGATAAAGAACAAACTTTTGACTCGCTCAGGCATCTTACTATTGAGGAAACCTATGAACTTTCGGATGCCATTCTCGAAAAAAACCTCGACGAAATACGTAAGGAACTTGGCGACCTGATGTTACATATGGTTTTTTATGCCAAACTTGGTGAAGAAGCCGGATCGTTTGGTATTGCTGATGTGCTGAAAGGAATAAATGAGAAGCTGATAAACCGGCATCCGCATATTTACGGCGATGTAAAAGTGGCCAGCGCCACCGATGTTAAGGACAATTGGGAAAAGATAAAACTAAAAGAAGGTCGCGAATCGGTTCTCGAAGGTGTGCCAATGTCGCTACCTGCTATGGTAAAAGCCTACCGCATTCAGGATAAAGTGCGGGGAGTAGGTTTCGACTGGGACAATGTTACACAGGTGTGGGAAAAGGTAGAAGAAGAAATAGCTGAGCTAAAACACGAACTTAACAATGGCCATGATAAAGACCGCACCGAGGATGAATTCGGCGATTTGTTGTTCGCGTTAATTAACTATGCCCGTTTTATTGATGTAAATCCCGAAACTGCACTCGAACGCACCAACCGCAGGTTTATCAGCCGTTTCAAACATCTCGAAAAAGCAGTAAATGCCGATGGCAAAGACCTTCATAAAATGAACCTGGCAGAGATGGATGTATATTGGGATAAAGCAAAAGAAGCAGAAGCAGCAAACCAAATATAACTGAATCAGTATTTAATCATGTTTTCGGGATCAGTATTCTCCATATATTAATTCGTAGGTAGTTTCTTCTGCAGTGATTTTAGTAGGGTATCCCTCAGAATTAAAGTCACTGTAAACAAATGGCCCTGTACTCAGGGGTAAATAGTTGAACAGGTCGCTGCTCAAACAATTATTTGCTGATTCGCGGGGACCAGGAAACAGCGATCTTAAAAAGAGCATTTGCTTTGGATATGGGATTGCCTTGAAGAAATTTGTGTGCGTATCGTAAATATAATCAGTTATATACGTATTATATCCACCAGTTTCATAATTTCTATGTTTATCAATTCGCCGGGTAAAATTTCCTTCCGGACTCCAAGTATACCAGCTTGAATCATTATACATTGTAACTTCCATTGTCAATCTACCCTGGTCATCACATAAGTAAAAATTCTGATTTAAAATATATTGGTTACGATATATCAAACTTGTTAATTTGCCTTCAGAATTGTAACTGAATATAGCTGTATCATTTTGGAGTACATTATTATTGGTAGTATACGAATGAATAATGTAATCAATTTTATCGGCGGTATAATAATAAGTAGATTTACTATAACGTTCATTATCAGTTTCAAAACTAATAAGGTTACCATCCGGTCCATAGTTGAAAACCTCAATAAAATCCTTATCGTAATCCTTGTATTTAATATCTCTCAGCCGGTTCAGGTTATCGTAGTTATAAACTGCAACATCGCGGCTTCCTTCCCATGTGGTTTTAACAATTTTCAATAAATGAATTTTTGATGTATCTGTTTCCTTTGTGCAGGAATGGTTCAACAGTAGGGTGCAACTTATGGCAATTGTTATCAGAAACTGGGGTTTCATAATTACTGTTTATTAGGTTTATAAAGATACTCAATAATGATGGTGGATTTTCAGAAAAGTAAGTTCCAAAGTTTTATAGTAAGCAGACGAAATCATACAACTCAGGAGCTAAGTCCTATCAGGAAGAAATTTTTGTTAAAAGGTAATTTTGCCGTTTAATCAAGATGGTGTTTTTGAGGTAGTTGTTTTAAAGCTTTTCACTTAGGTTGATATTCCTCATAAATCAGTTCCCAGGAAGTTTCGCCGATTGATATTTTGGTGGGATATTTTTCGTCGTTATACTCCTGAATGCTGATTGGTCCCGAAAAAAGTGGCCAATCCGAACTATAATGACCATTTTCGAGGCAGTTGGATGCTGATTCATTTGGCGAAGGATCCAATGAACGAATAAAATTATATTCAGCCGGATAGGGGATGGCTTTAAGGAAATTTTTGCCCGAATCATACGTATACCTTACACCTGTTGAATCCCATCCACCGGTTTCGTAATTTCTTCCTTTCCACGAGTGTTGTACAAGATTTCCTGCATCATCCCACCATATCCACTCCGAGCGTTGTTCAGGACTTTGTATTGCTGTTATACGGCCTTTTTCATCGCAGGTGTAGTCGTAGTGGCTCAGATCAGTATTGAAGTTCTGTTGGCTGATATGTCCGGCAGCATCGTAGGTGTATAAAATTGTGTACGAAGCCGGATTATTTTGGCTATAGTAAAACACTACAGCTGAATCCACCTGATCTCCGTTATGATGAAAAGTCGTCTTACGATACTTTGTCGCGTTGTATTCATAGGTCTGCAGTTTACCATCGGGATAATACAGAAACCTTTCAATTAATCCATTTTTCTTTATTTCAACCAGTTGGTTGGCTGCATTATAATGGTAAGTGGTTGTTGTGGTGGTGCCTGCGTAGTTTGTTGTATTAATCATCAGTAGCCGCAATTCTTTTTGTTCATTTTCCTTTTTACATGAAAAGAATAAAAGTGCGATACAAAAGCATGTAAAGCAAAAAAGTG
>CAZOXJ010000010.1:0-35456 GCA_964583325.1 uncultured Lentimicrobiaceae bacterium | reverse complement strand
GCAAAGAGTGCTAAGAGGAAAGAATCCGGTCCGATTGACCGGATTTTTTTATTTAAGTGACGATCTAATCTAACACTTTGTCAGTAAGTAAAAAGCTTATTTTGATTTAACGAAGCACAAAGCACTCTACTCAGTGTGACAGAGGGATTAGTTAAACGAGTGGAATTATAATAAAAATCTTGTCAGGCTGAGCGAGGCAAGGGAGGGCTGGAGTGGGTAAAGAAAATATTCTCATACCTCAAAATTATTTAAATCTCAGCTATTTAGGCAGAAACACGCTGAAAGCAGCACCGATACCGGGTTTGCCTTCAGCAATAATAAAACCGTTATGGTTTTCGGCTATTTTTTTACAAATGGAAAGCCCAATGCCGGTTCCAACATAATCCGACTTTTGATGCAGCCTGTTAAAAAGTATAAAAATCTTTTCCGAATACTCCTGTTCAAATCCTATTCCGTTATCAGAAACAGTTATTTTGAAATACTCTTTTCGTTTATCAGTTATAAAAGCCGGCAAATCTTTTGTGGACAGTTTTTCGCAATCAATTTTAATAACAGGAGCAACGCCGGGTTTACTATATTTTAGCGCATTCCCGATCAGATTAACGAATAATTGCTGTATCTGAAAAGCAATAACTTTCATCACGGGTAGTGATGAGGATTGTATCATGGCATTTTTGTCTTCAATATCCTGGGCAAGTTCCTGGTTGGCATTCCCGAGCAAAAGGTTTAAATCAGTTTTTTCGAAAATTTTCTCCGCTTTGTTGGTACGCGAAAATAAAAGCAAATCATCGATCAGGATTCTCATTTTGTAAGCTGACGATTCAATTTTCGACACATATTCTTTGCCCTTGTCTGACAAATTTGCCATGTCATTTTCGGATATACGCGAAATAAACGTTTGAATTTTGCGCAAGGGTTCCTGCAAATCGTGACTGGCAACCCGGTTAAACGATTCCAGCTCTTTTATACTTTGTTCCAGTTCGTGATTTCTTTCTTCCAGGGCTACATTATTCAGATGTTGATCGGTTATATCTTTTACAATACCAATAAACATTTTGCTTTTCCGGTCTGAAATAAATTTACCCAGCGACATAAAATAGCGCATCTCACCATCCTTACGTATAATACGATAAAAATGCCGGTCGGTTTTACCATGTATTGCAGCATCCCGGGCATCTGTAATAACAATATGTTTGTCTTCCGGGTGAACATATGTTAAATAATTTTCAAGTGTAGGAACAAAGGAATGCGGTTCGCAGCCTAATAATCTGAATAAATTATCGGAATATATCAGTTCGCGGGTTTCCATATTTTGTTGGGTAGTAAAAAACTCCCCGATAATTTCTGCTTGCTTTATTGATTCATTTGTTATCAGCAATTCCTTGTTCGCTTTTTTGAGTACTCCCAGATCGCGATTGATTTTTATAAAGGATAAAATGAAAACCAGCAATGAGAATACCGCAAAAATGAAAATTGAAATAGGAGAAAAAACGACTTCCTGTTCATATTTTTTCTGATGCTCTTTAAAAACTGAATTTTCCAGGTCTTCCATTTTATTAATCTGCGTCCTGATTTTGTCCATTATCTCATTCCCTGCAAGTAAATTTTCGGCTATTTCGCTTTCAGTGATTGTTTTATCCGAAATGCCTTTTAATGTAAATGAAATAAGGTCGATCCTCTGGTATATCAATTGCAGAAGTATGTCGAGGTTGGCTTGTTGCGGCTGATCGTGAAGGGTTAACGCTTTTAATCTGATATATGAGTTGTAAATTTTATCCTGGACTGATTTATAGGGTTTCAGAAATACAGCATTGCGGGTTATTATATACCCGCGATGGCCCGTTTCGGCATCCTTGAGCATGGATAGCACGTGTTCCAGTTGAAACTGAATTTTATATGAGTGTACAAGCAAATCCGATGATTCGTTGAGTGCTTTTGTATGTTTGTACGAAACGCTCGAAATATACAACAGCATAATAATAGATAGCACGAATACAGATTTCAGAAAGAAAGCAGATTTGAATAAGGGCTTAACATTCATATGCAGAGGACTAAATGCAGTTAAAGACTTAGCAGGTAATTATCCCGGTTCAAACCTGATGTTTGATACTGCCAGTTAATTGTTATTACCTGTTCCAGTATTTTTTTCAGTGTATTGAAATCGCTTGGTTTTTTTATATACACATTAGCTCCCTGAACAAACGTTTCTTCAATATCCATATCAGAAGCCGAAGTGGAGTAGATAGCAATTGCAATGTCCTTTAAATGAGATAACCGCTTTATTTCGAGCAAACAATCAATTCCGGTTTTACGGGGCATATTAAGGTCGAGAAATAGTATATGGGGCAAGGGATTTCCATCCTCCGACAGGTAGTTCATTAATTCGACTCCATCATTAACAAGGCTTACTTTGGTGTTTATTTTAATTTCGTCGAAAGCCTCCTTAAAAAACATGCGATCGTCTTCATCGTCATCTGCCAGTAAAATGTGAATTGGTTCTTGAGGCATATTTGTTTAGGTTGATGTAAATTCAGGTGAGAAGAATGCTTTACAAAGCGAATTTATTCATTTGTTTTACTCATTTCCCTTCTTTTATTTATTATTCGCTGAAATGCCGAAGGTGTAATGCCTGTAATACTTTTAAACTGATTGCTAAAATAAGCTACGCTGCTGTAATTCAGCATATAAGCTATTTCGGTAAAAGTAAATTCGTTCGTACTTATTAACTGCTTTGCACGTTCCGCTTTTTGGAGTAAAATAAAGTTCTCAATTGAAGTGAAGGTAACTTCTGAAAACACTAGTGAAAGATAACCATAACGCTGTTTTAGTTTTTCGGAGAGATAGGCTGAATTGGATGTTGGAAGTCTGTCTACCCTGTTTACCATTTCAATAATGGTGTCTTTTATTTTTTGAACCAATACACTCTTCTGTGTTTCAACAACTTCAATCCCATATTTGTTTAAGCTCGCACTTAGTTCCGTCATTCCTTCACTGCTAACATTACCGTTGATTTCAATTTCAGCGAATCCTACATATGTATATGGAATCTGCAATTTGTTTAATTGCTCCTGCATAATCTGTTTAAATGCAATGTTAGTATCGAATTTTAAGTATAGTTTCATCTGTTAGTAATTTATTAATTCATTGCTTATTTTCAGCGGTATTAATGCTTGCTTCGCAGGTGATTTTTAAAGGTCAGATGGAATATGCCATAATATCATTCACGGTTGGTGAGAAAGTTTTCTCATGGCTATTTCATGTTTGTACTTTAAATTTTAAAACAACACATTTTACTTCAATAAAGAGGACAATGATTCCATTTATTTGTCTGGTAAAGTTAGTTAATATAAACTGAAGTTATCAAATCAGTTGGAAGATGGGGGTCAGGAGTAGGGAGTCGGGAGTCGGAAGTTGGAAGTTGGAGGATATGAGATCGAACTGTAGTAGAATCGCCCTTCTCCTAGTCTCCCCCTCTCCTAGTCTCCCCATCTCCTTGTCGCCCCCTCCCCTTGTCCCCTTGTCCCCTTTCCCTCCCCCATTGTCCATAAACAAAACAAGTGTCCGGAGCTATAAACTCCGGACACTCTGTGGCCTTATCCTGATACGATACGAATGCTCATACAAGTTAAGGATATATATAGGGGTAAGCAGAAATTTTAATGTAATGAAATTCAAGATTCTGACAATTACCTGCAACTTATTTATTGCATTACTGGTTCCATATATTTCCCGTTCGAATCAAATACCAGTTCCGAATCTTTTACTTTAAGTCTATAAGTTGATTTCCCCTTCGAATTCGTAACTTTTGATGACAGTTTTACTACATCGGATGGGTGGTTATCATTTACATATTTGAGTATTGGAGTAGGAAGCTGTGAAATGGAAACCTGCATTTCACTTTGTTTTACCTTGCCTGCAGCATCGTAATAAACTGCTTTACCTGTTTTGTCATCTGCAAAAGTTGCCTTATAAAAATCGCCTGTTTTACTCCATTCTACCTGGTCAACCTTTGGGTTCGTCTTGGTAAAGGACTTTACAACAGCCGGAGGAACATCAGCAGGCATAAGATTTTGTGCATATGAGCCTGATACAAGTCCCATGATTGCGATCATTACTATTAGAGTTTTCATTTTTTTCTACGTTAAATTTTGATTAAATAAATTCTGACACAAAAATACTTCCACTATCAACGATAGCTCTTACACAATTAAAGCTATTTGTTATATTATTTCGCTTTTTACCGGATAAAAAATCAGGGTCGACAACTGCACGTGAAAGTGACCAACTTAATGCAACTTAGTAGTATTCATATAAAAAGTGCAACAAAACGCTTCGTCGAAACTATTAACAACGTTTAAATTGATTATTTTTAGCCAAAATATTTCATTATGTTGAAATTCAAAAAACGGCTCCACGAGATTATTTTTGAAGCCGATACGCGTGCGGGTAAAATTTTCGATGAAGTTCTGCTGGTTATAATTCTGATCAGTATTGCTTTGGTAATGATTGAAAGCATGGAAAATGTCAGAGCTGAGTACAAGCAAACTCTCCGTGTGTTTGAATGGATTATCACGATTATTTTTTCAATTGAATATCTCGCAAGGGTCTGGACAGTTGATAAACCCAAAAAATACATCTTTAGTCTTTACGGCATTATCGACTTACTTGCTATACTCCCATCTTTTCTTGGATTGATTTTTACCGGCGGACAAAGCCTGATGGTTATCCGCGCCCTTCGTTTACTCCGGGTTTTCCGTATCCTGAAACTAGGTCGCTATACCAGGGCTGGAAGGCTTATAGCAGCTACCATATGGCGTAGCAGGGAAAAAATCATCGTTTTCATACTCTTTGTTTTCACGCTGGCAATAATAATCGGTACGCTTATGTATCTGATTGAAGGTGAAGAACATGGTTTTACCGATATTCCAACCAGTATTTACTGGGCAATAGTTACACTTACAACCGTGGGATATGGCGATTTGTCTCCTGTTACCGGCATTGGACAATTTCTGGCCAGTTTTGTGATGATACTTGGTTATTCGATTATAGCGGTACCTACAGGAATTGTTACTGCCAGCCTGATAGGTAAACACGATAATCTGAATACTCAAACCTGCTCAAAATGTATGTTTGATAAGCATGATGATGATGCCTTGTTTTGTAAAAAATGTGGCGAATCACTGCACAAAGGAAACAGCCTGTAGATGAATTCAGTTTTCTTGTTCCTGTTGTATTACCTGCTTGATACTATGGTTCACCCGTTATTCTCAGGAATTTTCACAACTCCCCTTTTAAACTAATAAGAATTTAAATACCTGAAAATGAATTTGTTTGAACAAAACACGAAACGATAAAATGATCCGGATTTCTTTATTTGCGGATAATACCTGCTCAGCCAGTCCGGAAATTTTAACATTCCATTAAGATAATGTTGTATGTTTGCTAAAATACAAATTCCGGAATATGGAAGATAATGAATACCTCACATTCCCGTCGCTTTTCGCAGAAACTATCAAAAAAAACGGCAGCCGCCCGGCAATGGCCCTCGTAGGCGAAGAGCCAATTTCGTACCTCGAACTTGATAACAAAATCAAAGCATTAATTGCATGGTTCGAAAAGCTGGGCATAAAACAAGGCGATAAAATCGCGATTTTGAGCATCAGTATTCCAAACTGGGGCGTGAGTTACTATGCTACTACGTTTATGGGAGCAGTGGTTGTTCCGGTGTTACCTGATTTCCATGCAAGCGAAATCGCAAATATTCTGATACATTCCGAAGCAAAAGCTATTTTTATTTCGGATGGACTTCGATCAAAATTAAATGAAATTCCTGAAGAGCAGCTTCTATTAAAGATCAGAATTGAGGATTTTACACTGATCGGGACCAACAATCAAACTGTTGATTTTGAACATGATGCTAAACCCGTTCGCGACTACAAAGTTAATGAGGACGACCTGGCTGCAATTATTTATACATCCGGAACCACAGGCAAATCAAAAGGTGTAATGCTTACGCACCGCAACATTTGCTTTACAGCACGAATGAGCGATCGGGTGCAGGAAATAAACGAATACGACAGGTTCCTTTCTATCCTTCCACTTTCGCACACTTACGAAAACACTATTGGATTGATTTTCCCAATGACAAAAGGTGCTTGCATATATTACCTGGGTAAAGTGCCAACCCCCTCGGCCCTTATGCCTGCCCTGCAAATCATTAAACCTACTATTATGCTTACGGTTCCACTGATTATCGAAAAGATTTTCAGAAGCAGGATAAAACCGAAATTTACAGATAACCCGGTTTTGAGGATTGCAGTTCATATACCGTTTCTTCGCCGAAAACTGAATATTATTGCCGGCAAGAAGCTTCTGGAAACCTTTGGTGGCGAACTTCAGTTCTTCGGTATTGGTGGTGCCCGGTTGAATAAAACAGTCGAGAAATTTCTGATCGAAGCTAAATTCCCTTATGCAATCGGGTATGGATTAACCGAAACCTCTCCCCTGCTGGCCGGATCAAATCCACGGAATTCGAGACTTCAATCTACAGGTCCAAAAATTGAAGGAATTGAGCTGATAATTCACAATCCTGATAAAATTACCGGTGAAGGCGAAATTTGGGTGAAAGGCCCCAATGTAATGATGGGATATTACAAGGAGCCAAAACTTACCGATGAAATAATTACTCCTGATGGCTGGCTCCGCACAGGTGACCTGGGCTTGCTGGATGCTGACGGATTTCTATATATTAAAGGACGGCTAAAAAATATGATAGTGCGTTCGGGCGGCGAAAATATTTACCCCGAAGAAATCGAATCGGTAATCAACAATTTCCGGCATGTGCTGGATTCACTTGTACTTGATCAAAACGGGAAATTAGTTGCTTTGGTTCAGTTCAACCGCGAAGAAATTGCCGAATGGATTCATCAGCATCCAAAAGTTGAAAAAAACATTACTTTTGATCAGGAGATCGAAATCCTTTGTACCGAACTTAAATCCTATGTTAATCATCGTGTAAACAAATACTCGCAGATTCAGGAAGTAATTGTACAATATGAGCCATTTGAAAAAACAGCTACCCAAAAAATAAAGCGTTATTTATACGGACATTCAGTTTAATCGAAATTAAGCAACAGAAAATTCCGGATCGAAAAATAAATCTTTCATTGCTGTAAAAAGGAATGAAAGATTTTTTTTTGATGAATATTCTAATCAAAGCGAAAAGCAATTCATATACATCTCCTCATTTATAGTTTACATACTATTTGAAATTTATACCGCAATTAATAAGTCAGCTAGAATTATTGATCATTTCACTTCTACGCCCCTAATCGAATCATTAAACCTATAAACTAATGACTTCGTATGACTTGCCATTTTATCTGTTAAAAAAAATTTTTTTTCGATTTGAAATATTTATTAGCTTGGTTTAAAAAAAATCGTTATATTTGCATTAGAAATAGTATGTCTGAACATTCATACAAAGTAACCAAATTAATCCCAACCTAAATCATGAAAAAAACATTTACTTTCAAATCATTTGCCGGGAGCAAAAAATCAACTTTCCTGGCTTTAACAGGAATCATTTTCGTTATCTCGATCCTGTTTATCGGATGTTATCAATTCCGATCTATTAACCAACCCAGTACCGGATTTACGAACAGTTATTTCGACGTTCCTATTGTTGCCGAGCGCGATGAAGATCCTGGCTTAGGCGAAGACGAATGGGCTAATACCCTGCGTAATATTGGTCTGTTCGGAGTTATGATTCCAAATGGCTGGACAGTTGATAACTCTATTCCATACACGATTATTTCAAAGGACCCGGCGCTGAATAATACAGGATTCCTGGTTTATGATTTAGCTCACACAAAAACATTGCAGGATTCCATTCCAGCCTTGCCCGGATATCATTGGTGGGGAGCTGTTACAGACCGTACTGCTGAACTGACACAATTTGACAGCCTTTATTTCACACCCCGCATCAGGACTAATCATCAGGTCGGTAATTTCTTCCTGAGGTATGCCATCGGCGACAAAGATTACTGGGACCGAAATCCTGCTGATCAGTATAACTATGGCGGTGGACTGTCAGACCCGATTCAAATTACTATCACAAGTGGTGTTGGAATCGATGAATTGCTGAGTAAAGCTAATATTGCAATTTATCCTAACCCAACCGAAGGCATTCTGAATGTTAAACTTAACGGATACAAATCAGAAATTGTTACTATCCGGATTTTTAACTCCAATGGGCAGGTTGTACTAACCGATGAAATACTAAAAAGCTCAGTTGAATTCAATTTAACTCACCTTCCTAAAGGCGTTTATATTGTTGAACTTCAAAACGGAACTAAAACTTCCGACACGAAAATAGTACTTAAATAAATCCATTAATTTAATACTTCAACAGATATCTTACCTATTAAAAGGGTAAGATATCTGTTGCTATATCTTAAAAATCAGATGAAGAAAGTCTTTTTAAGCGTAATCGCCTTGCTCCTGTCGGCCCTCAACCTGGTATATTCGCAGGCACAGCCCGATTCGGTATTTAATGCTTTACTACGGAATGCAAGTGGCGGCTGGATTGCCGGCGATGCTACCTTTTCAATAGCATTACCTGAACAAAAAACTTTGTGGTTGTTCGGCGATAGTTTTATAGGAACTGTAAATCCGGCCGATAGCTCAATCAATACCGGTGCAAAAATGATCCGTAATTGCGCAGTATTGCAGGATGGGGATTCGCTTATATCACTTTATGGAGGCACTTTCGCAAACCCCACTGATTTTGTTACTTCACTTACGCCTGATTCGAGCTGGTTCTGGCCTGAACACGGACTCATTGAAAACGACACGCTTAAAATCTTTTTCTCCGAATTTAAACTCGGCCCGGGCCCGGCAGGTTTTAATTTCAAATACAATGCGGCATACATTGCCCGCTTTGCATACCCCGAGATTGTGTTAGTTGATTTAACCAGGTTACCCTATTATGATAGTAATGGTGTATGCTATGGAAACAGTGTGCTTGTCGAAAATGGGTATACCTATATATATGGCCGCAAAGAAACGGATACCGTTTATCATATTTCATACGCTCACGTCGCGAGGGTTCCTGTAGGAAATATTACCGCACCCTGGGAGTTTTTCAATGGCGTAAACTGGGTTAGCAATCCGGTTGAAACCAAGAAAATAGCCAGTGAGGCAGTTTCGCAGCAATTTGGAGTTTTCAAACTCAACGAAAAGTATGTGCTGGTTACTCAGGAAATTTGGTTTTCACGAAAAATCCATTCGCTCACATCAGCATTTCTTTATGGCCCATATTCGAACAGGAAACTACTGTATCAAACCCCTCTCCTCTATCCGGGCACTTTCACATACAATGCCTTCCCGCATCCGCAATTCAATGAAGATGATAAACTTCTGATCTCCTATAATACGAACGGCGATTTCTGGGGTATTTTCAATAATGTGGAAACCTACCGTCCTTTGTTTATCAGGGTTCCCTTCACCATGATTGATCCAACGTATGTTTCGGTTGAGGAGTTTCAGGAAAAAAAAAGTGAATCTGAAAATCATGTAATTGTTCTGCAAAACTACCCTAACCCGGCCAATACACTTACTAAAGTCGAATTTATTGTTACACAGAAAGAGTTTGTTAGTCTGAAATTGTATAGTTCCGATGGCAAATTAATCCGGACATATGTAAACAAACTTCTGATTCCGGGAAACTACCAGGTTGATATTGATGTAAGCAATTTAAAGAGTGGGGTTTACAATTATCAAATAAATGACACCTCATTCCGCTTGATTAAAAAGTAACACATTTAGTTGATTTATCGGCCATTCCAGATTTCTGAACTGATTCAGAACAATTTTCTAATACTGAACGATGAGTTTTTCTATTGACCATAAAAGTGCTGTTCCCCTTCACGCCCAGGTCGAAAACCTGCTGAGGGAGCTGATAGCCTCCGATGATTATAAAAACGGGAAACTGCTTCCCAACGAAATAAGTTTTGCCAAGCAATTAGGCATTTCGCGAAATACAGTAAGACAGGCAACTAACAAACTGGTTTACGAAGGTCTGCTGGTTCGCAAAAAAGGAGTAGGAACCAAAGCCGCAGATCAGAGTGTTGATACCCGTATCAATAACTGGCTGAGTTTTACCCAGGAAATGCAATCGAAAGGCATTAAAATTAAAAATTACGAAATCACGACGGAATGGGTAGAAGCCAGCGAAGAAATTGCCTCTTTTTTCAGGATTCCTGAAGGAAAAAAAATCCTGAAAATGTCGCGCTTAAGAGGTCGTGAAGAATATCCGTTCGTATATTTCATTTCCTATTTTCATCCTATGGTGGGGCTTACGGGAAACGAAGACTTTTCGAAACCTTTGTATGAAATTCTCGAAAAAGAACATTCCGTAATTGCTAAAACTTCAAAAGAAGAAATATCAGCCAGGGCGGCTGATAAATTCCTGGCAACGAAACTAGGCATTAATACCGGTGATGCCATTCTGAAACGAAAGCGTTTTGTATTTGATCCCGGCGGCAGGCCTATCGAATACAACATAGGGTATTACAGAGCCGATAGTTTCGTATATACAATTGAAAGTGAACGCGATGTATAATCCTGGAAATTCCGGAAACGGAGAATAAGCCTCATAAATGATTAATCCAAACTACTGCAAACAACCCAGATAATGAAGACAACTATCATTTTTTTCTTCCTTTTACTCTCAGCTTCATTGGCTATAGCTCAAAACAGGATCGTATCGGGAACTGTTACAGGTGCAGCCGATGGACGGACCATACCGGGAGTTACCATTATGGAAAAAGGCACTGTAAACGGCACTGTTACAGACAGTAAAGGATACTACAGCCTGAAAATAAATAACAATGCCAAAACGCTGGTTTTCTCATTTATGGGAATGAAAACAGTAGAAATTACCGTCAAAGATTCGGATGTAATAAATGCTCAGCTGGAGGATGAAAAGATTAACCTGGAAGAGGTTGTCGTAATCGGTTACGGTGCCGTTAAGAAGAGTGACCTTACCGGCTCCGTTGCTTCAATCAGAGCTGAGGATCTGAAACGAATTCCTGTAAATTCATTAGACCAGGGATTGCAGGGTAAAGTTTCGGGTGTTCAGGTTACGCAATTATCATCGCAACCGGGAGGAGCTATGTCAGTAAGGATTCGTGGGGGAAATTCCATTATGGCTGGCAATGAACCTTTGTATGTGATCGATGGTGTGCTTATTGAAAGCCAGGTAGATATGTCGTGGATAGGATCGCCTTCGCAAAACGGCCTCAGTTCCATCAATCCCAATGATATTGAGTCGATGGAAATACTGAAAGATGCTTCAGCTACTTCCATTTATGGAGCCCGGGGTGCTAATGGTGTAGTACTTATTACCACAAAAAGAGGTAAAGCAGGCAAAGACAATCTGAATTTTGAAACCTATTTCGGTGTTCAGAAAAAAGCCAAAGATGTAGAGGTAATGAATGCCAGTCAGTTTGCCGAACTTTACGACGAAGCCGGGTATAATGCTGATCCCGAGTTCTATGTACCGCTGTACCCGAATCCGGACAGCCTGGGCGAAGGAACCGACTGGCAGTCGGAAATATACCGTATGGCTCCTATGCAAAACTACCAGCTGAATTTTTCGGGAAGCAACGAAAAAACTACCTATGCCATGAGCGCCGGGTATTATAACCAGAAAGGAATAATAGAAGGATCCGATTTCAAAAGGTATTCATTCAGGCTGAACCTCGATCGGAAAGTAAGCGAGAAAGTTTCTGTCGGAAGCAACCTGAGTTACAATCAAACCATTGCGAATACCGTGCCGACCGATACACCTGGGGGATTTTTCCCGGGGGTGGTTAATACTGCTCTGATTTTCAACCCCGCTTTGCCTGTTTACGATGCCGAAGGACAATACACACTTACCGATCCCAACGCGGATGCCTGGCTCGATAACCCGGTTGCTGTTACCCAGGCTGTGGATGCCATTGATAAAGTAAACCGGCTGTTGGGAAACGTTTTTCTGGAATATTCAATCATCAAAGATCTTAAATTCAGGACAAGCCTGGGTGCCGATATTTATCATTCGGTTCAGGATATGTACACTCCGCGCTATGTTTATTCCGGATCGTTTAACGACGGGCAAGCCCGTTTTGCCACCACCGATTTCGAGAACTACATTTTTGAGAATACGCTCACGTATAATAAAATCTTTAACAAAATCCATAAGGTAAATGCCTTGGCCGGATTTACATATCAA
The DNA here is from genome assembly GCA_964583325.1 of uncultured Lentimicrobiaceae bacterium. Taxonomy (GTDB): domain Bacteria; phylum Bacteroidota; class Bacteroidia; order Bacteroidales; family UBA4417; genus UBA4417. The sequence goes on along the minus strand of CAZOXJ010000010.1, from coordinate 23,179 downwards.
AATAACTCCTCCCGCACTTTTATCGAAATTGCCACCGGTTTCCCGAACGATATCCTTGGGTATTACGGCATTCAGGATGCAACCAATTTCCCTACTATATATTCATCTTTCAGCGAATCGGCTGTGGTATCCTGGTTAGGAAGAGTAAACTACAACCTAAAAGACAAATACCTGGTAACCTTAACTGGACGTGTTGACGGCTCATCGAAATTTGGTGCAAACAACCGTTATGCTTTTTTCCCTTCAGGTGCTTTTGCCTGGAGACTCTCGGAGGAAGATTTCCTGAAAGACGTAGATCAGATTTCTAATTTAAAATTGCGTGTGAGCTATGGTGTAAGCGGTAACGATCGGATTGCAAATTATGCTTTCATACGCACCATCAGCTCCTCCATCTATTATTTCAATAACTCATTTGCCGCTTCCGGATATGCGCCAAACAACCCGGGTAACGACAATCTGAAATGGGAAACCACCAGCCAGGCGGATATAGGGCTAGATATCAGTTTTGTGAACGACCGCATTGGTTTAACCGTTGATTATTACAATAAAAACACTTCCGATCTGCTCTACTATTCAAATCTGCCCTGGATTACCGGTTACAATTCGTACCTCGAAAATATCGGCAAACTCAGGAACCGCGGATTTGAATTCGCTTTAAACACAGTAAATACCATTCAAACATTTAAATGGAATACTACCGCTAACATTTCATTCAATAAAAATGAGATTACCGATTTGAATGGCACTGAACTGTACATCAATAACGACACCTACAAATTAAAAATCGGCAACTGGGCAGTTATCAGGGAAGGTGAAGAAATGGGAAGTTTTTACGGTCTGCGATCCGATGGCATCTGGCAAACCGCTGAAGCAGCTGAAGCAGAAACTTACGGCGCTCAGCCCGGCGATTTTAAATATATCGACACTAACAATGATGGGGTAATCAATGCCGAAGACCGCGAAATAATTGGCCAGGCTTTGCCCGATTTCACCTGGGGCCTTAGTAATAATTTTTCGTACAAAAATTTCACACTTGATATTTTTATCCAGGGAAGCCATGGAAACCAGCTACTTAACAGCAACCGATTTGAACTGGAAAGCGGCAACGGGCTATCGAATGCTTCTATTAACCTTCTCGATCGCTGGACACCCGAAAATCCTTCCGACCTCTATCCCCGTGCTAACCGCAATGCCAGTTACCTGCAAATGTCGGACAGGTACCTTGAGGATGGATCATACATTCGTGTAAAAACTATAACGCTGGCTTACGATCTGCCAACAAAGGCAGTGAAATTCCTGAAGATGGAAAAGGTAAAACTATATGCCACCGCACAAAATTTCTTTACCCTAACCAACTACAGCGGTTTCGATCCCGAAGTTGGTTCATTTGGCATGGATAATACCCGAATGGGATACGATTTTGGTTCATACCCTTCGGTCAGAACATTGATTTTTGGTGCAAGCATTAATTTTTAATCTCAAGAAACTACACGATTATGAAAAATATAGCAACAATAGCACTCCTGTTCATTTCGGTATTGGTAACTTCCTGCCAGAAAGAGCTCGACCAGGAACCTCATCTTATCTATTACGATAACTTTTACCAAACCGGCGACGACGCGCTAAGTGCGGTAAATGCCGCCTACGATGTGCTCGGTTATGTAAACCAGTATTCGAGTTATTTGTGGCTGATCCAGGACATTGCTACCGACGATTGCAACGCACGTGCAACATTAAATGATCCGAATCTGCACGAATTTAACACCTACAATATTCAGACTACCAATAATTACCTTGCACTCATATGGCAGGGATCGTACCTGGGAATCAGCCGGGCAAATGTTGTATTGGAGAAAGTTCCCGACATTAAAATGGATTCAGCGCTGAAAGAAAGAATCCTCGGAGAAGCAAGGTTTTTAAGAGGATTGTACTATTTCAACCTGGTACGGTTATTTGGCGAAGTTCCACTTATTACAGTTCCGGTTTCACCCAGCCTTACCGATGATGAAATTTATCTTGCAAAATCACCAGTAAGTGCTGTTTATAACCAGATTACCGAAGATTTGAGCATGGCTGCATCAAAATTACCTGTAAAATATACCAGTGCAAACGATAAAGGACGAGCAACCCGAGGCGCTGCCAACGGGCTTCTTTCTAAAGTTTACCTAACCACTAAGGATTTTGAAAATGCCCATAAAACAGCAGCATTGGTCATTGAATCAAATAATTACAGTTTACATGCCGATTACGCGGCCAATTTTAAGGAAGCAAATAAAAATGGCAAAGAGTCAGTTTTTGAGGTACAATTCTACAAAAAGGCAAATTCCGAAAATTCGCAGATGGTGATTTCGGGCTTGCCTTCGATACCGGGATTATTTGCCGCGGGAGTTGAAATTATGTTACCGACAGAGGACCTGATGAATAGTTTCGAAGAAGGGGATTACCGCCTCGAAGCGACTTTTTTCAATTCGTACTGGACCTATACTTTTGAACCGCACATATGGAAATATTGGGATCAGGATGCATACAAACCTGCAGCTACAAGCCAGTCGGGAGCAAATTTTATGGTAATGCGCTATTCCGATGTTCTGCTTATATATGCCGAAGCGCTGAACGAGGCAATGGGTGGTCCTACAACAGAAGCATACGATGCCGTTAACCAGGTCCGCGAAAGGGCAAGAAACGAAAATGCGGATGTGCTTCCCGATCTGGCCGGATTAAATAAAGAAGAGTTTTCGCTGGCGGTTTTAAACGAACGCAGGCATGAGTTTGTTAATGAAGGTCAACGCTGGTACGACCTGGTTCGGACCGGCACATTGATCGAAAGTGTTAAACGCGCCAAAGGCGATGCGGCGGATCCCAAAGAAATTAATTACCTCTTCCCTATTCCCCAGCGCGAACTGGATAACAATAAAAATTTAAAGCAAAATGAAGGTTACTAAAACCTGATTGGTAACCACTGAATTTCGCAGATCCATTTCTAAGAAACGATTACCGTGATAAAAAAAATCAAACACATCGGCATAATTGCTTTTACAGCTTTTTTAAACGTGTCGGTCATGGCAGGAACCGATAATATTGCTTCATTGGCAAAAGTGAGTGCATCGTCAAGTTTAAACAATCAGTTTAAAGCTGATAATGCAACGGATGGTTTGATTGGCATTGAAAATAAAGGTGAATGGGCCTGCGAGGGAGTTACTACCGATTGGGGGTATATTCGTTTTCCCTGGATTCAGCTTGATTGGGAACAGCCACAAGCCATTGATAAAATTCTCCTTTTCGACCGGCCATCGCGCAAGGAACATATTGCCGGCGGTAAACTTGTTTTTAGTGATGGAAGTGAAGTGTGGGTAAATCAAATTCCTGACGATGGAACCGCTAAACTGGTGAAGTTTGAAACAAAAACGGTTACCTCCGTTCGGTTTGTAACCACGGATGGCGATGGCAAAGACCTCGGTTTTTCCGAAATTGAAGTATATCCCGCCCGCACAGCAAATACGGATTATGTGGGCTGGGTTGACCCTTATATTGAAACAAACCGTGGCCGGTATTTTTTCTTTATTACCGGTGCCAGGCCTTTTGGAATGGTAGGAGCAGCGCCACATACCAGAAACAAAAATCAGAACGGCGGCGGGTATAACTACAATGAGAATGAAATTCTGGGTTTCGGAAATATCCATGCCTGGATGATGTCAGGTATTGAAATAATGCCAGCCAACAGTTCCGTAAATCCTACCGGCGGCGAAAATGCCTGGAAATCGGAATTTAGTCATGACGATGAAATAGTTCAGCCTGGTTATCAGCGTGTTTACCTGCAACAACCCAAAACCTGGGTTGAACTTACCGCAACCGAAAGAGTCAGTTTTTATCGTTTCAAATACACTCAGGATATGCCGACGCAAATTCTGATAAACCTTGGCGGATACATCGGGAATAGCACAATGGCTGATGCAGCCGTTAAAAAAGTGGACGATAAAGAATTTGAAGGCTCTTTCAGTTCTGTTAAACGTTTTTGGGGAGGGCCAAAAGATGTAAAGGTATATTTTGTCGTTCAATTCGACAAAGCAACCAAATCATTGGATGGCTGGAAAGGAACAAAACTAATCACTGCTATATCTGAATTAAAAGGAGATAGTGCCGGCGTTTCGGCAAAGTTCGATGTTAAAGCCGGAGATCAGGTAAATATGAAAGTGGCGATTTCGTACACCAGTATTGATAATGCACGGAATAACCTGCTTACAGAATGCACTTCGTGGGATTTCGACGCAGTTAGAAATGAAACCCGCCAAATATGGAACGAATGGCTGGGAAAGATCGAAGTAAATGGTGGCGATCCGGATCAGAAAATCAAGTTTTATACTGACTTATGGCATGTGCTCCTTGGCCGTCATAAAATAAATGATGTATCCGGAGATTATCCTGACAGAACCACCGGCATCCGCGAAGGCACATTTACCGATGCAGTTTTTAAAGTGAAGCAGCTTCCGAAAGATGCAAATGGCAAGTTGAAATACCATATGTATAACTCTGATGCTTTCTGGTTGTCGCAATGGAATGTAAATATTTTGTGGGGACTTGGCTGGCCTGAAGTGCAGGACGAGATGTCATCGTCAATGATACAATACGCTGACAATGGCGGTCTTTTACCACGAGGTCCGTGCGGTGGCGGGTATTCATACATCATGACCAGCAATCCTACAGCCAACCTTATTGCCGGAACTTTTCAGAAAGGTTTGCTTACTAAAGTGGATGCAAACCATGCATTCGATGTATTGAAACGTAACCAGATGCCGGGAGGAATGCTGGGAAGCAAGGAAGACATTACATTTTACATAAAAAACGGTTATTGGAAGGATAATGCAGGTATTACCATTGAAGCTGCTTTCCAGGATTGGGCTGTAGCCCAGATGGCTTTTAAACTTGGCAAAAAGAAGGATTACACTTATTTTTCAAAAAGAGCTCAGGGATGGAAAACTTGTTTTAATCCTGAACAAAACCTTTTATTTCCAAAAGACAGCAGCGGTAATTTTACACACAACGATCCTTTAAGTGGTGCCGGCTGGATAGAAGCCAACGCATGGCAGGCCACATGGGGAGTATCGCATGATATTCCCGGTTTAGCTGCCTTAATGGGCGGCAACGAAAAATTATGCAGTAAATTGAATTATGCATTTGAAATGGCCGCCCCTCAAAACTTTGTTTTTGCATACAACGACGGGTATGTAAGCTATGCCAACCAACCCGGGTTATCAAATGCACACGTGTTCAATTATGCCGGCCAACCCTGGTTAACGCAGTATTGGGTACGGAAAGTAAGAGAACAGGCCTACGGAGGCATTACTCCCGACCTTGGATATGGCGGTCATGATGAGGATCAGGGACAAATGGGTGCGCTGAGTGCTTTAATGTCAATCGGGTTATTCAGTTTACAGGGCAATGCTTCGGTAACGCCGGTTTACGAAATTACAAGCCCCATATTCGACAGCATTACAATAAAACTCGATCCGAAATACTACAAGGGTAAAACTTTCACTATCCTTGCACATAACAATTCGAAGGAAAATGCCTACATTCAAAAAGCAAAGCTGAACGGTAAAGAATTAAATAATTTCTGGTTTACCCACGAGGATTTTGCAAAGGGAGGAACACTGGAAATATGGCTTGGGAATGTACCCAATAAAAACTGGGGTACCGGAAGTTTACCTCCTGCTGTAAAATAAGTCGCGACAAACAAACAATCAGGGAATACACTGAATTGAAATAATTTAGATTCAGAACACTCTTTTATTCATTAAAAATATCAAACGATTTGAACTCAAATTTCGATAAAAGTCCTGAAGTAAGGATACAAGGCAAAGATGCAGCTTGTTTTGCCGGCTGGGATACAATTTCAACTCAGTTGAGAACAAATATTTCATCTGTTCCGAGAGCAAAAAAAGTTATTGTAATCGAATATTACCAGGGAGTACACGAATCCGAACTCTTCAATTTCCTCATTAAAGAATTATCCGCTGATCTGGTTATTAAAGCATGTGAAGCCATGTGGCCGGAAGATAAAATCAGGGAAATTACGTTCCCTGATGTAACCGATGACAGGATATTCGGATTTATCACACGCCTTTCCATCGACAACTTTTTCGATCCTGAAAAAGTTAATTCTCTCAGAGCCCAAATTACCGCATTTGAAAAAGGAACGATTCTGATTTATGGCGCAGGCGCTTCGAAGATATTCCCAAATCCCGATCTTTTTATATATGCCGATATGGCCCGTTGGGAAATTCAGAAACGGATGCGGCGTAACGAAGTTTCAAACCTTGGAATAACCAATTTAGACAATAGTTTCGAAACCCAATACAAAAGAGGCTATTTTGTTGATTGGCGCATTTGCGACAAAATAAAGAAAGATACTGCCAAACGCTGGGATTATATACTTGATACCAACCTGGAGAATCATCCGGTGATGATTTCCGCTGAAACCTTTTGGGAATCCTTGAAACAGGTCGCAAAACAGCCTTTCAGCGTGGTACCTTATTTTGATGCAGGTCCCTGGGGCGGGCAATGGATGAAAGAGAAATTCGGACTCGATAAAAGCTTAAGTAATTATGCATGGTGCTTTAATTGTGTGCCTGAAGAAAACAGTTTAATACTGAATTACGGAAACATAAAATTCGAAACGCCTTCAATTAACCTGGTTTTCTTCGAACCAGTCAATTTGCTTGGGGAAGCGGTTTATGGCCGTTTCGGTACTGAGTTTCCAATTCGGTTTGATTATCTTGATACGATGCAGGGCGGCAACTTAAGTCTGCAGGTGCATCCGCTTACTGAATATATCCAGGAGAATTTCGGCATCAACTACACCCAGGACGAAAGCTATTATATGCTCGATGCCGGCGACGATGCCAGTGTTTACCTTGGACTTAAGGACGGAATTGACTCAGAGGCAATGATTAATGACCTGAAAAATTCAGAGGCAAACGGAACTATTTTCAACGATGAAGCTTATATAAACAAATGGCCTGCTAAAAAACATGATCATTTTTTAATCCCTGGAGGAACCATCCATTGCTCAGGTAAAAACAGCGTTGTGCTTGAAATAAGTGCAACTCCATACATTTTTACATTCAAACTCTGGGACTGGGGACGGCTCGGCATGGACGGAAAGCCCCGGCCGATAAACATCAATCGGGGAACTGCAAACATAAAGTGGGACCGCACAACAAACTGGGTTAAGGAAAATCTGGTTAACCAAATAGTTGAAATCGAAAGTGGCGATGGATGGCGCGAAGAAAGAACCGGGCTTCATAAACGCGAATTTATCGAAACACGGCGTCATTGGTTCACAAAAAAAGTAACACACCAAACCAACGATGGTGTAAACGTGCTTACACTCATCGAAGGCCGCGAAATTATTGTTGAAAGTCCCGCCGGATCCTTTGATCCTTTCATAGTGCATTATGCCGAAACATTTATAATTCCGGCAGCCGTTGGAGAGTATACAATCAGGCCATTTGGTGAATCCGAAGGCAAAGAATGTGCTACTATAAAAGCTTATGTAAGAGTTAACGGATAAAGAAATTGAAAACACTTAAAAGCATAGCTTTATGAAAAAGACAAAGCAATTTTGGATCATAAATACCTTAGCGATAACAATTTATCTGTTTACAGTAAGTGTGTTTGCACAGAAAACAGAAGAACCTGTTTCTGCACCTGGCAAAGAAAAAGTTGATAAGGAATTTACAAAATTATTCGCCCGCGATTGTTGTGGAGTAACGGGAGCTGATGGTATTTACTCTGTTTTGCTGCCCGATGGCAGGTCAGTCTGGATTTTTGGCGATTCATTCCTGGGCACGGTAAATCCCGACAGATCGAGGGAAAAAGCCATACCCTGGTTTATCCGCAACAGCATGGCAGTGCAGGAAAGCGATACATTACGAAGCCTTTACGATGTTATTGATGGCTGGCCATCATCGTTGGTAATTCCTCCTGGCGCCCCTAAAGGCAAACAGTTTTCGGAAGATACTCTATGGTACTGGCCTGGTGATGGTTTTATTGAGAACGGAAAATTAAAAGTTTTTATGTCGCTGTTTAACCAGGCAGTAAAAGGAGATTGGGGATTCAGGTGGCAAAGTGCCAACATTGCAACTTTCTCGCTACCTGATCTTAAACTTGAAAGTATCGACCATTTTAATTACCCCGGCGAAAACGAAATCCACTGGGGACATGCGGTTTGCGACGGCGATAAAAAGTATACCTATATCTATGGAGCTGAAGATAAAACCAAAAATCTGTATGTTGCCCGCGCTCCAAAAGGAAATATTCTTGCTCCCTGGGAATTTTATACCGGAAGCGAATGGGTAACAAATTCAAAACTTTCAAAACCAATGCTTGCCATACAGGGATCGGAGCAATTCAGTGTTTTTAAACTCAAAAACAAATATGTACTCGTGGTTCAGGAAGGTGGGTTTATGACAGGTGAAATATGTTCCTATTATTCTGATTCGCCATATACCGGATGGAAAAACCGCAAAGTACTTGCGCATACTCAACTTCCTTCCGAAGTTGAATCAACCAAAAACCTTTTTGCCTACAACAGCCTGGCTCATCCTCAATTTATTAAAAACGGCGAACTGCTTATATCACAATGTATTAACAGTTTTGTGGTAGAAGATGTATTCCTCGATGCCAGCAAGTACAGACCTGTTTTCCTGAGAGTTCCGGTTAAAAGGATTTTTGAGAAATAATCATTCAAAAACATCAATGTAAATGAACAAACAGCTTATTCTTACTACATTTTTACTCATTTTGTTTTTCGGTGTTAAAGCTCAGAAACAGCATGTATTAACATCAGACTATATTGCAAAAAACGATACTCTCTGGGTTTTTACTCCTTCGGATTACCATGTACTAACAGATAAAAAATATCCGGTGATTTACCTCCTGCATGGATGGAGCGGCAACTATCATCAATGGAATGATATTACGGATTGCCAGAAATATGCTGACCGTTATGGATTTATAATCGTTTGTCCTGATGGCTTGTATGATTCATGGTATTTTAACAGTCCGGCGATAAAGGAAAGTCAGTACAGCGATTTCTTCTTTTACGACCTGATGCCGTTTATTGCCAGTACTTACCGTGTCGAAACTAAAAATGTATTTATCACCGGGTTAAGCATGGGCGGACATGGTGCATTATACCTTTTTGCGCAAAAACCTGAACTTTTCCGTAGCGCCGGCAGCCTCAGCGGGGTTCTGGATTTAACTGACTGGTGGGATACTTATGCAATAAATACGTATTTGGGAATCAAAAATAAAGAATCGGGTTTGGATCAACTGAAGAATTTCTCAGTAAAAGGGAATATCGAAAACATTGCCCGTTCAGGAAAAGAAATCATTTTTAGTTGTGGCTCTTCGGATCCGTTTTTTGGAATTAATAACGACTTTAAACAGAAATGCGACGATCTAAAAATCAACGCAACTTACATTTCAGGTCCGGGAGCGCATGATTACCCATACTGGAAATCGGCAATCGGTTTTCAGTTCGTTTTCTTTTCTGACCGATTGGTTCCTTAGCATAAGCTTTTGACCAGAATCTCTATATTATTTAAGCCAACCTTCGTATGAACATTCCAAATTTCAAAACATACTTTCTTATTCTACTTGGAGTTTTTGCAACTGTATTGGTTTCGGCTCAAAATCCGGGTAAAGTAAAAGAAGTTCTCATCATGCATCACAGTCACCTTGATGTTGGATACACTCATTTACAACCGGTTGCGCTTGAGTTGCATAAAGATTTTATTTCTCAGGCACTTACTTTATTGGATATTACGGCCGGTTTTCCTGAACCATCGCGACTGAAATGGACTTGTGAAGTTACCGAACCGGTAATCCAATGGCTCGAAACTGCCAGCGGCAACGAGATCGATCGCTTTGCGAATTACCTGAAGCAAGGCAGGATCGTAATCTCAGCTTTGGAATACAATACAACACCTCTTGCCAGTTCCGAAGGTCTGGCCAGGCAATTATACGGCGCTGCTGAACTTTCCAAACGCTTTGGCGTAAAGATAAATACCGCCAATCTTCATGATGCAACGGGGCTTCCCTGGCCTATTGTGGATTTACTCAAGGATGGGGGTGTCGAAATGCTCACAATGGGAATTAACCTGCACCTTTCGGGAACACCTAAACCCCGTCCTGCTGTTTACCGTTGGCAAGGTCCGGGCGGGAGAGAGATATTTGTGATGAACGGGGAACATTATTCCATGTTCGATCAGTGGACAGACAACTACCTTAAAAACCTTGATACTATTCAATCCGGATTAAACCGGTATTTGAAAAACCTGGAGAATTTAAATTATCCCTATGATTTCGCCTATTTAACAGCCACCTGTGCACCAAGTGCTTACGATAATGCGCCACCAAATTTCGATCTGCCCGAGCTTGTTCGGAAATGGAATGAGGAAGGCCGAACTCCCAGGTTAAGATTCGCAACCCCGCAGGATATTCTGAATAGGATAAAACAGATCCCGATTGATTCAATTCCTGTTGTAAAAGGCGACTGGACCGACTACTGGAATTTTGGCGCAGGCAGTTCAGCTACCGAAACACGCATCTCGCTGAATACAGCTACCAATATGGCTACCATCGATTTATTAAGCGCTTTTGGCAAAACGAATAAGCAATTGGATGTGGCCATGGAAAAGACATGGAAGGATATAAACTTTTATACCGAACACACCTGGGGAGCATACAATCCGCTCGAATTAACAAACCCCTTCCCTACTGCACAATGGAACATGAAAGCCTTTCCTGCTTACGAAGGTATGGCTTATTCCAAATTCGTAATTACTAAACTTTTGCAGCAATTGGCTGGCAATCCGCATTCGTACGAAACCATTGAAGGAATAATGCTCGTGAATACAAGTGGTTCGCCTGTTACAATATATCCCCGGGTTCCGGATGAATGGAGGCTCAAAAACAAATGGATTGAAAGCTGGCTGATGGCCGGTGATCGTTTTGAAAGGTCACCTGTAACAGGAAAATTCTACGGTCCTTACACGCTCGAACCATACAGCTGGAGGAAAATTCCGTTTGCCGGAATGAAAACAGCAAGTCCAGAAACAAGGATCGTTACAGGTAGAAATTTTATAGAAACCGATTTTTACAAATTAACTTTTGATCCAAAAACCGGCCAGGTTACAAGCCTTTTTGATAAAAAGCGAAATTGGGAAGTCATTGATAAAAACAGCAGATATGGCTTCTTTCAATTTGTACATGAAAAACCAGACCCTTCCGTTGACTCAACACGTTTTGCCTTTCATGTGCGCAGTATTGAAAATGAGCGAATTGGTTTAACCGGCTGGAAACCTAACTGGAAAGCGTCTTACAGTAAAGCCACCAGGTTAATTGAATGCCGGGTCGATACTACTACATTTACGGCTACCTTGATTATAAAATCGCTTGCTGAAGGAGTTACAAGCCTGGAACAAAGGATCACTCTTCATGCTGATTCACCGCTTATTGACCTGGCTGCCGATTTCATTAAAACCGACGATGTAAATCCCGAAGCCATCTATTTTGCATTCCCGATGAACCTGGCTGAAGGCTGGCGTGGTTATTTCGATACGGGCGATGTACCTGTTGAACTTGATACTGAACAAATAGCGGGAACCTGTCGCGATTGGGTAACCGTATCATCCTTTGCCAGTATTCATAATAATGAAAAAGGCGCTACACTTTATTGTCCTGATGCGCCACTGGTTATGTTCGGCGGTTTTAATTTCGGACGAAATCAATCGTCAATCAAACGTGATAAAAATCCATTATTACTAGCCTGGGCTGCCAATAATTACTGGGAAACCAATTTCAGGGGTAGCCAACCGGGATTGATTCAGTTAAAATATACTTTCAATACCCAAGGCGAATACAATGCTGCAACTATTGCGCTGGAAGCTCAGAAAACAATTAATTCTCCCGTTGTTTACCAGGCAGTGAATTGCGCGGAAGAAACATCCGGACAGTTTATAAAGCTGAATACCGAAGGAGTAAAAGTATTGTATATCAAAGCTTCTGAAGATAAAAACGGAACTATTGTCAGGCTTTTAAATCTAAATGAGACTGAAGTTAGTACCGAAATCACTTTTCCGACGAAAAAGATTTTGGCAGCCTGGCATTGCTCTACCCAGGAAGCTAAAATAAGAGTTGTGGAAGTAGTGGATTCCAAAATTACAGTAATTCTGAAACCTCGAGAGATTAGCAGTTTCCGTATTGAATAAGCAAAAAAACAATCATTTGTAATGAACAGGCATTTACTCTCGCTTGCTTATCCCTATAGTCAGTCGGACTTTAAAATCAATAAAGAAAAGCAGAAAAGAGGAGATTGCCCGTAGGGCATTAACAAGAAATGCATATAAAAAAACCCAGTATATCTTCATTTTGAGGCAGTTAATCTAAACTTTCACTCAAAATCATCTTTGAATATTCGATTTTTTCAATACTCAAACAGTCTAAACTTAGTTTAATTTCTTGATCTTTCAGCAGGATTAAAACACTGATTTGAATAAAATTGTCTAATTTTAATCAGTTTTAAAACTCCGTTATGCTCAACATCGCACTTTTTGGTCCTCCGGGAGCCGGTAAAGGAACCCAATCGGAATTCCTCACTAAGAAATACAACCTGTTTTACATCTCTACCGGCGATTTGCTTAGGCACGAAATGGCAGGTAAAACAAAACTTGGCCTCGAAGCACAGAGTATTATCGCTTCAGGAGGATTGGTTCCTGATGAGATCATTGTTCAGATTATTGAAAAGACAATTACAGATAATCCCGGATCGAACGGGTTCCTGTTTGACGGCTTTCCACGGACTTACATCCAGGCCTATATTCTCGAAGGGCTGATGATTAAACTTCATACTTCGTTAAATTGCCTGATCAGCCTCAATGTGCCTGAAGAAGAATCAGTAAAACGACTGATGAACCGCGGGTTAACTTCAGGCCGCAGCGACGACAATGAACAGGTGATTCGCAACCGGTTAAAGGAATACAACGAAAAAACTCTTCCGGTACTTCAATTTTACAAGGATAAAGGAATTTATAAGGAAGTGGATGGAACTGTTAGTATCGAGAAGGTTCATAATCAAATCACCGGAATTATAGGGCTGGAACTAAGTAAAAGTCTTTTCAATATTGTACTTTTCGGATATCCCGGATCGGGCCGCGGCTCGCAGGGTAAAGCGCTTGCCAGGCATTTTGGCCTCGAATATGTGGCTACCGGACCAATGCTTGATCAGGAAATTAAGAGCAACTCCGTAACCGGCAGGAAAATAACCGAACTCTACGAAAACGGACAATTGGTGCCCGATGAAATTGTGGTTCAGCTGATTGAGAAGAAACTGGCTGACAGCAAAGATATCAAAGGATTTATTTTTAAAGGTTTCCCCCGGACGCTTGTACAATCCTATATCCTGGATGGTTTGTTAAAAAAACACGGATCATCTATTTCTCAAATCATTGAAATTGAAGTCCCTACACTTGAACTTATAAGCCGCCTCGATGCCCGCAGCAAAACGGATGGCTGTATGCCTTACGACAACAGCACGGCAAAAATCGTAAAGCGTTTGCAGGAACACGAAACCAAAACAGTTCCTGTTATTGATAAATATAAGCAATTGCATGGCGTTTCGAAGATCGATGGGCTCGGATCTTTCGACGAAGTTTTTGAAAGAATTTCACTCGAAATTGGAAACGGATTCAAAAGCATGAGGTAACTTTTTAAAGGTCAGAAAAACAATCCTGCATTTTCTAACCGGAAAATATTAAGAGTTAACGATTCCTCATTTATTGAAAGTTGATTTCCGGCCGGGCTTTTCATCCATCAAGTTTATATCGGTTTTGCCTTTTATAAAGTTTATTACTCATTGCCGGACAAATAATTACCGAAATTCTCTTAAATTTTATCATCCTGAAATTTGCTAACCAAACCAAGCCCGATTTCTTGTACCTTTGCACCCGCAAAAATCAGATAATTTTATGTTAGAGAAGCTGGAAGCCATACACGAGCGATACCTTACCATTGAAACGCAGATCAACGATCCTGACGTAACTCAGGATATGAAAGTATATATTAAACTCAGTAAAGATTACAAGGAACTTCAGCCCATTATTGAAGGTTATAAGAAATACAAAAATATTATTGAAGGTATTGAAGCCGGACGCTCCATTCTCGAGGAAGAGAAAGATGAAGACATGCGTGCTTTTGCCCGCGAGGAAATAGATACATTGAACGATCAGCGTCAAAAACTGGAAGAAGAAATCAGGCTTATGCTTATTCCTTCTGATCCTCAGGATATTAAAAATGCAGTTGTCGAAATCCGCGCTGGTTCAGGCGGCGACGAAGCCAGTATTTTTGCCGGCGACCTTTACCGCATGTATACCCGTTATTGCGAACGCAAAAACTGGAAAATTGAACCGGTAAGCATGACCGAAGGCACCATGGGCGGGTTTAAAGAGGTTATTTTCGAAGTAAAAGGCGATGGCGTTTACGGACTTCTGAAATACGAATCGGGCGTTCACCGTGTGCAGCGTGTTCCTGACACCGAAACTCAGGGTCGGATTCATACTTCTGCAGCTACTGTTGCCATTCTGCCCGAAGCCGACGAATTTGATGTCGATATCAAACCCAGCGATATTCGTAAGGATACTTATTGTTCATCAGGCCCTGGCGGACAGAGCGTAAACACAACATATTCAGCTGTTCGGCTTACTCATGCACCTACAGGAATAGTTGTAGCCATACAGGATGAGAAATCGCAGATGAAGAACTTTGAGAAGGCTATGACCGTGTTGCGTACCCGCATTTTTGAAATGGAATACCAGAAATACCTCGATGAAATATCGAAAAAGCGAAAGACAATGGTTTCCACCGGCGACCGCTCAGCAAAAATCCGAACCTATAACTACCCGCAAAGCCGCGTTACCGATCATCGCATTAATCTTACCATGTATAACCTTCCTGTATTTATGGATGGCGAAATTCAGGATTTTATAGAAGCACTGCAATTGGCCGAAAATGCGGAGCGACTGAAAGAAGTGACAGATTAATTCCGGGATTCGAAACAGTAAATCTGTGATTTTTTTCAGAATTATTTCTGGTTTTGGAATGGAATGTATCGTAATTTTCATTTTTGTACCTTTGTAAAAACAGGCAGCTAAATGCAAACAATCATTTTGAAAATTAATGATGAGATTTACGATCAGGTTCTCGGACTTTTGAGTAGATTCGGTAAGGATGAAATCGAAATTGTTGTCGAAAATTCAACATTTAACGATGACCAGAAATATCTTGAAAAAGAACTGAACGAAATAATTTCCGGAGAAGCTAAGTTTCTTGGCGTTGAAGAAGCTGAAGTTGAACTCGAAAAACGTATCAGCAAACATGAAAATCCTGTTTAAAGATACGTTTATCACCAGACTCGCCAATCAACTGGAATTTATATCACTGGATAGTCCGAGGAGAGCACGAAAATTCAATTCTGATCTTTTAAACAGAATTAAAGAGATTCCTTCCAATCCATACCGTTACCGAAAATCAATCTATTTCGCTGATAATAACATCAGAGATTTAGTATTCAAAGGGTATACTATAGTTTTTAGGATTAATGGAAATACGGTCGAAATCTTTGGTTTTGTTAAATTTCAAAATAGTCCTACTGATTAGTTTAAAACATATTCCATTCATTTTAGTTTTTTCATCCTAAATGCTATTAGGTATTTCGAATTCCGGTTTTTCAATTGCCTTTTATTTGTTTCGCTGGATTCAATGAATTTCAGCACTGTTTTTTTTCGTTAATTTGTGAAATCATTTGTAAAAATCACTGCAGCTATTGCAATATAATTGCACTTTCTCTTTCCAAACAAATATTCTATTAAATGAACCGCACCGATCTCTTTCATCTTATCCAGCATAAAAAATCATTTCTCTGCGTTGGCCTCGACAGCGATTTGAATAAAATCCCAAAACATCTTCTTGATACAGAAGATCCTGTTTTTGAGTTCAATAAACTGATTATTGATGCCACTATTCAATATGCTGTTGCGTATAAGCCTAACCTGGCTTTTTACGAAAGCCGCGGCATTAAAGGCATGATCAGCCTCGAAAAAACCATGAACTACCTCGAACAATTCAGCAACGAAGTTTTTACTATCGCCGATGCCAAACGCGGTGACATCGGGAATACTTCAACTCAATATGCTGTTTCAGTTTTCGATAAAGAAGCTTCAGGGTTCAGTTTCGATGCTATTACCGTGGCGCCATATATGGGCGAAGATTCAGTAAAACCATTTCTTGCTTTCGATGGCAAATGGGCCATTGTGCTTGCACTCACATCCAATAAAGGCTCTGATGATTTCCAGTTATTTACGGATTCAGAAGAAACACGTTTATTCGAACGGGTTCTCGAACGCACTTCCAAATGGGGATCAGCCGATAATATGATGTACGTTGTTGGAGCCACCAAAGCTGAAATGCTCGGAGGCATCCGTAAAATCGTCCCTGACCATTTTCTGCTTGTTCCGGGCGTTGGTGCGCAAGGTGGTGACCTTAACGCTGTTGCAAAATACGGCTTGAACAATCACTGCGGATTGCTGGTAAATGCTTCGAGAAGTATTCTATTTGCTTCAACAGGCGACGATTTTGCTGAAAAAGCCAAACTCGAAGCACATTCAATGCAAAAGGAAATGGAAACTATTCTTAAGAGCAACAACCTTTTATAAAATAGAATGGGTAAGAAAATCAGCCGTATTCTGATTTTACTTTTGGCACTTCTACTACTGGTGGCAGTGTTCATGCCTGGTCATTACAGCCGGGCAATCATACATGGTTATGTAAATATTGATGATTATAAAATTTTTGATAACCGCGTGGTTCATAACGACCGGCCAATTCCCTGGCAGAAGGATTCTCTTTATAACATGCAGAACATCAGTGATAAATACATGCATGTGTTTGATACTTTTGGCACAACAGCTTTCGTTGTAATACGCGATAACAAACTGATTCACGAAGAATATTGGGACGGCGCTACCGATACCACACGCAGCAATTCATTTTCCGCTGCTAAAAGTATAATTTCACTATTAATCGGCTGTCTGCTTGATGAAGGTAAAATTAAAAGCCTGGAACAACCGATAACTGATTTCCTTCCTGATTTCAAAAACGCCAATGATTTCACCCTTCGCATCAAAGATTTGTTAACCATGAGTTCTGGCCTTGATTGGGACGAAGGATATTCAAGTCTTTTTTCGCCTACCACCGAAGCGTATTATGGAAGCGATCTGTCGAGCCAAATGCTTGATTTGAAAGTAGTTTCTGAGCCTGGTAAAAAATTCGAGTACCAGAGTTGCGATACTCAGTTGTTGGGAATGATTGTAACTGAAGCATCAGGAAAATCAATTTCCGAATATGCATCGGAAAAACTTTGGAAGCCTTTAGGAGCTGAACACCCTGCTTTGTGGAGCCTCGATAGGAAAGACGGGATAGAAAAGGCATATTGCTGTTTCAATAGTACGGCAACCGATTTTGCCCGTATTGGTCAGATGGTGCTTGACAGCGGGCAATTCAATAACAGGCAGATTGTTTCTCAGTCCTACATTTTACAAGCAACAACACCTGCTTTATTTCTTTTGGGCGAAGACAATAAAGCCTGTTACTATTATGGATATCATTTCTGGATTCTAAATCATAAAGGACATAAGGTTGCTTATGCCCGGGGAATTCTGGGGCAATATATATTTATCATTCCCGATCTCAATGCAGTAGTTGTACGATTAGGTACAATCAGAAGCAAAGAATACCGGAATCACTCACCAAAAGATGTTTTCACTTACCTGGATGCAGCTTTTGAATTACTTGGCGAAACTAAAACTTTATAAGAAATTGATACTTGTTCATAGTATTCCAGGAGATTAAATCTAAAACGTAGGCGTTTACTCAAATAAGTAATTCTCGTGATTACAAAAAAAACGCCATGAATTATTCATGGCGTTTTTCAACTATAAATATCTGATTATTAAAAATCTACAACTGTTGTCCAGCCAAACTTATCTTCAGCATCACCATACTGAATATCAATCAGGCGATGATACAATTGCGATGATTTTTCGCCGGCTTTGCCATCGAGGCAAAAATTCCATTCAGTTCCCATTTCAGGATCAGCAATACGACGTATCGGTGAAATAACAGCAGCGGTTCCACAAGCGCCTACTTCGTCGAACTCTGATAATTCGTCAAGAGCAACTTTTCTTCTTTCAACCTTTAATCCCATATCTTCAGCCAAAGTCATCAGGCTCATGTTTGTAATGGATGGCAGAATGGATTCCGAAAGAGGAGTAATATAAGTATCTCCTTTTATGGCAAAGAAATTGGCCGGACCTGCTTCGTCAATGTACTTTTTTTCGCGTGCATCGAGGAACAAAACAGATGCAAAACCTTCCTTATGGGCCATTTCGCCTACTGAAAGACTGGCTGCGTAGTTGCCACCAACTTTATAACGGCCTGTACCTTTAGGGGCTGCGCGGTCGTATTCGCGCGAAACCATTATGCTTACCGGGTTAAAACCTTCTTTAAAATAAGGGCCAACCGGAGTTACAAACACAACTAACATATATTCGTCGGCTGGCTTCACTCCTACCCTTGGTCCTGAACCAAACAATAATGGCCGTATATATAAGGAAGCACCGGTTCCGTGTGGTGGAATAAACTCCCTGTTTAAACGAACTGCCGTTAAAACAGCCTCTTTAAAAAGTTCCATCGGCGGAACAGCCATCATAATTCCGTTAGCCGAAGCCTGCATACGTTTTGCATTCTCTTCCCAACGGAACAACCTTACTTTGCCATCCTTGCCCATGTATGCTTTTAATCCTTCGAAAGCCTGCTGACCATAATGCAGACCGGTTGCTGCCATATGTACTGAAAGATATTCAGAATCGGAGACTTCTATTTTTCCCCATTCGCCTTCGCGGAAATACGAACGGACATTAAAATTTGTTTTCTGATAACCAAAAGGTAGGCTTCCCCATTCAATCTGATTCATATATTTTGATTTATTAGTTAATGTACTGTTTATAAGGATGATGAAAAAAAATAATTTCTATTTTCAGTGATTCACTTAATAGGGCGAAGGTAGAAAATAAAAAGCTTGTGCGGCTAAAGTAAGTAAAATTTTCTTCATATATTTTTTGGTCGTCGGGATTTTATGTTTCATACTTTTAGCATCGAAAATCCAAAAAAAATGCGAATCCCAATCCCCTAAATCCCAAAACCAAAATCCTTTATTAAAGATGCCAAATTGACAGTCACAAACCCATGGCACATGCTTTGATGAACACAGGCAAGAAATTATAAAAATAAATCAACTATGCAAACCGGAAAAATCAACGTACAGACTGAGAACATTTTCCCCATCATTAAAAAATTCCTGTATTCGGACCACGAAATATTCCTGCGCGAACTCGTTTCGAACGCAGTTGATGCTACAACCAAACTAAAAACACTGTCGTCGCTTGATAAGATGAAGGACGAACTTGGCGATCTTACCATTGAGATTTTGCTTGATAAAGAAGCTAAAACGCTGACTATTAAAGATCGTGGTATTGGAATGACGGCCGAAGAAATCGATAAATACATTAACCAGATCGCTTTTTCCGGAGCCGAAGAGTTTGTGAAGAAATTTAAAAACAAATCAGAAGCCGAGCAAGCTGGCCTGATCGGGCATTTCGGTCTTGGGTTCTACTCTTCATTTATGGTTTCCGACCAGGTTGAAATTAAAACCAAAACCTATAAAAAAGGTGCAGGGTCAAAAGCTGTGCGCTGGGAATGCGATGGTTCACCTGAATATACGATCAGCGAAATCGAAAAATCCGACCGCGGAACCGAAATAGTTCTTCATATTAACGAAGAGTCGAAAGAGTTTCTCGAAGAATCACGCATCCTGGAGTTATTGAATAAATACTGCAAATTCCTTCCTGTGTCTATTCGTTTTGGTAATGAAAAAACATGGGAAAAATCGGAAACTGAAAAGGATGAGAAAGGAGAACCTAAAGAAATCCAGGTCGAAAAACCACGTATCATAAACAATACCAATCCTTTATGGAAACAAAAACCTTCAGAGTTAAAGGATGAGGATTATAAAAGCTTCTATCGGGAGCTGTATCCAATGACGTTTGATGATCCTTTGTTTAACATTCACCTTAATGTAGATTATCCTTTTAACCTTACCGGAATTTTGTTTTTCCCGAAAGTGAAAAAGAATTTCGAAGTTCAGCGCGATAAAATACAGTTGTATTGCAACCAGGTTTTTGTTACCGATTCAGTAGAAGGAATTGTTCCCGATTTCCTCACTTTGCTGCATGGAGTAATCGATTCGCCTGACATTCCGCTTAATGTATCACGCAGTTACCTGCAAAGCGATTCGAATGTGAAAAAGATTTCGGGCCATATTATGAAAAAAGTGGCCGACAAACTGGAAGAAATTTTCAAAAATAACCGCGAAGAATTTGAAAAGAAATGGGACGATATTAAAGTATTTATTGAATACGGAATGATATCGGAACCTAAATTCTTCGACCGTGCCGAAAAATTCTGTTTGCTTAAAACCATTGATGATAAGTATTTTACATTTGATGAATACAAAAACTTCATCAAAGAAAATCAGACTGACAAGGACGGAAATCTGGTTTATATTTACACTTCAAATGTTGAGGATCAGCACAGTTACATTCAAAATGCGCAGGAACGCGGTATAAATATCCTTGTTCTCGACGGACCTGTTGATAACCATTTTATAAATGCGTTGGAGCAAAAATTCGAGAAAAGTCATTTTGTAAGGGTTGATGCTGAAGTTGCTGACAAACTGATTAAAAAATCGGACGATCTTCCTTCGAAACTAAGCGAAGAACAGACAAAACAGCTTACCGAATTGTTCGAACAACAGGTTAATAAAGCCATTTATCATATTTCTGTCGAAAACCTTGGCGAAAACGATCTGCCGGTAACTGTAACTCAAAACGAGTTCATGCGTCGTATGAAAGATATGTCGGCAATGGGCGGCGGAGGACAGTATGCTTTTATGGGAAATATGCCCGACAGCTATAACCTGGTGTTGAACTCCAATCATAAACTGATGAATCATTTGTTATCCATCGAAGATCAGGATGTTAAAATAAAAACCACCAAACAACTGATTGATATTGCGTTGCTTTCGCAAAACCTGCTCAAAGGCGAGGCTTTAACCGGTTTCATCAAGCGCAGTGTCGATATCATTCAATAATTGCTTTAACTTTGATAAATACAACTTTAACCAAATAAAACTGAAAAATGAAAAAATCGTGGATTATAATAGGTGGACTTATACTGCTGGGTGTAATTCTGTTAGTTTCAATTCCCGGAACATACAATAAACTTGTAAGTTCGGAGGAAAACGTAAACAAAAAGTGGGCCGACGTACAGGGAGCGTATCAGCGCAGAGCCGACCTGATTCCTAACCTTGTAAGTACCGTTAAAGGCTATGCTGATTTTGAGCAGGAAACTCTTATTAAGGTGATTGAGCAACGTGCAGCAGCAACCAAGCCTACAATTAATGTTGATGCTACCAAACTGGATGCCAACACCCTGGCACAATTTCAAAAAACACAGGACGAATTAGGTTCCGCTTTAGGAAGATTGATGGTTGTGGTAGAGAAATACCCTGATCTCAAAGCCAACCAGAATTTTCTGCAGCTCCAGGCTCAACTCGAAGGTACCGAAAACAGGATTAATGTTGAGCGCCGTAATTTTAATGAAGCGGTTCAACTCTTCAATTCACAGCTTCGCCGCTTTCCTACTAATATAATGGCCGGAATTTTCGGATTTGAGAAAAAGCCCTACTTTGAGGCACAAGCTGGTGCTGAAGAAGCGCCAAAAGTGGAGTTTTAACAGAATACATTAGCTATTTTGTGTAGTTGATTATTGAAAACGGATTAGGTTGTTTTTACGCACTCTCCGGATTCAATGGTTAAAACTCCGTTCATTTACCCGATGGGAATTCCGGGTGGCAGAACATTTAAAAGTCGAAAGCAAGTGTACAGATACCTGCAACAGCAGGAAAATATGAATAATTTCTGTTCATTGCTTTCGACTTTTCCCCTTTTATCTAATACATCGACAATCATTAAATAATACACTGAAATGCCCACTGCAAAGAATTTTTTCACAACAGAGCAACAGGAAGATATCCGACAGGCTATCATGAATGCCGAACTCGATACTTCCGGCGAAATACGGATTCATATCGAAAACACTTGCAAAGGAGAAGTTATGGACCGGGCATTGGTCATCTTTAACAACCTGGAGATGGATAAAACCGAGAACCGTAACGGGGTCCTGATTTATCTTGCAGTAAAAAACCGTAAATTTGCCATTATTGGCGATTCTGCTATTCACGCGGCAGTCACTGAGAGTTTCTGGGATAGTATCAGAAACAAAATGCTTAACCGTTTCCGTGAAAATCAATTTACTGAAGGCCTGGTGGAAGCTATTCTGGAAACAGGACTGCAATTGAAAAAATATTTCCCCTACCAGAAAAATGATTTAAACGAGCTTTCGGACGAAATTTCCTTTATTTAACCCCAAGTTCCAATTTCCTGAAAAGCAATTAACCACACTTTACTTATGAAATCCGGTAATTATCTCAAAACTGCGCTTCTTATCGCCATCATACTCATTCGGACAGGAATTGGATATGCACAGAGTACTATTCCTGAAATTCCGGTTCCGCCAAGACTTGTAAACGATTTTGCGCAAATACTGAGCCCGGATCAGTTGCAAAGCCTTGAATCAAAATTAGTTGCATTAAACGATTCCACTTCTGTGCAAATCGCCATAGTTATTGTTCCTACTCTCAATGGCTACGAAAAAGCAGATTATGCACAGCAACTTGGTCAGAAATGGGGTGTTGGCGGCAGTAAATTTAATAATGGTATCGTAGTTTTAATAAAGCCAAAATCCACATCTGAGAAAGGAGAAGCTTTTATTGCCACTGGATATGGGGTTGAACAATTTGTTCCTGATGCTACAGCTCTTGATATTGTAAATAATGAAATGATTCCTTATTTCAAACAGAACGATTATTACGGTGGAATTAATA
>CAZOXJ010000009.1:27858-36603 GCA_964583325.1 uncultured Lentimicrobiaceae bacterium | reverse complement strand
CAACTGAAATTATTTGTTTCCGTTGGAGGCGAGGTGCTTGCCTGTGGTACCTGTTTAAAATCGAGGCAATTAAGCGGATCCGAATCATGCCCTCTTTCAACCATGATCGATTGCGTAAATATGGTGACATGGGCTGATAGAGTCGTTACCTTTTAAAAATAGAAATTTTGGCAACATTCAGAATTATCGGAATTATGTCAGGCACCTCACTTGATGGCGTTGATCTGGCTCATTGTACGTTCAGCGACGATGGAGGTGCTTATTCATTTACGTTAGGAGCATGCGAAACTATTCCTTATCCGCCAATCTGGATTGAAAGGCTAAAGACGTTGCCAACTTCAACCGCTCATGAATATGCCGAAACCCATACATCCTATGGAAGGTATATCGGGGAACTGACCAGTAAATTTATCGGAAAATATAAATTAGAAACAGATTTCGTTGCCAGCCACGGGCACACCATTTTTCACAACCCTTCAAAAAAATATACCTCGCAAATAGGCGAAGGTGCAGCAATTGCAGCCGGGTGCGGCTTACCGGTTGTATGCGATTTCCGCACCGGCGATGTAGCTGCAGGCGGACAAGGAGCACCGCTGGTTCCAATCGGTGATGAACTTCTATTTTCGGAATACGATTATTGCCTGAACCTGGGTGGGTTTGCTAATATTTCGATGCAAATGGAAGAAAAACGTGTAGCTTTCGACATAGCTCCGGCAAATATCATTCTTAATCACATTGCCCGTTTGCAAGGGAAAGCTTTCGATGAAAACGGAAGGCTGGCTTCGAAAGGACGTATTGATTACTATCTGCTCGACACACTCAACTCTCTTAATTATTACAAAACACCACCACCGAAGTCACTTGGCAGGGAATGGATTGAAAAAGAAATTCTTCCCTTGCTTGGTTTAGCTAACCTCAGTCACGAAGATATTTTATCTACGTTTTGTGAACATATAGCCATTCAAATTGCGGCTTGCCTTCCTTCCGACAGGCAAAAACAAATGCTTGTTACCGGCGGAGGTGCATTCAATGCTTTTCTTATTGACCGTATTACAGCGCATACCCGTGTAAAGCTCATTATCCCTGATCC
The DNA here is from genome assembly GCA_964583325.1 of uncultured Lentimicrobiaceae bacterium. Lineage (GTDB taxonomy): Bacteria > Bacteroidota > Bacteroidia > Bacteroidales > UBA4417 > UBA4417. The sequence continues at coordinate 35,513 of CAZOXJ010000009.1, read as the reverse complement.
GGATATTGTAAATTTCAAGGAAGCAGTGGTTTTTGCATTTCTCGGGCTACTGCGGATGCAGGCAAAACCAAACAGCCTGGCTACGGTAACAGGAGCATCGCATAATGTGTCGGGGGGTGCCGTTTACCTCCCCTAAAAGCTGCATCGGCTAATAAAAATCACTTAAATATCAATAGATTTTCTGCTTGAATTTATATACTTTTGAGCCATCCGAAAAAAAGTTAAAAGTTTGTTAAACAAACACATCTGTTATTAACCAAAGTAATCATTACTACCTAAACAACTATTTATGAACCTAACGAATAAAGCGTTGATTGCAACAATTACCGGCATATTACTCTTGTTGCCGGTTTTTACGTTTGCGGCTGTTCCCGCAGCGGTGCCTTTAATTTTTGGAATCCGGCTTGAGTTTATCCTTTTTGCTCTTACACTGGTCGGAGTTGCTGTTTTTCATCATAAAACTATGTTTGTAGCTCTGGGTGGCTTAGGAGCCGTTCTGATCTTAAAATACATTTTTATGCCTGAGTTCTCTTTTATTGAGCATCTGTCAGGAAATTCGGATCATGAAGGCGAATGGCGGACTCTTGTTAACTTAACCGGATTGCTCTTTGGTTTTGGGATATTAGCCAAAATATTTGAAGAATCAGGCATTCCTGATAAACTTCCCTCGATTCTTCCCGATGACTGGAAAGGTGGATTTGCTTTGCTTGCTTTGATTTTCGTTCTGTCAAGTTTTCTCGACAATATAGCTGCAGCAATGATTGGCGGTACAGTTGCTGTTGTTGTTTTTAAAGGTAAAGTTCACCTGGGCTATCTTGCAGGAATTGTTGCAGCCAGTAATGCCGGCGGTTCAGGATCCGTAGTAGGAGATACTACCACAACGCTGATGTGGATTGATGGAGTTAGTCCATTGGATGTTCTGCACGGATATGCTGCCGCAATACCTGCACTATTTATTTTCGGAATTCCTTTATCTATAGTTCAGGATCGTTATAACCGTATAGTAAAAGATGACAATAAAGTTGTAAAAGTTGACTCGTTGAAAATTCTGATTGTTGCGTTAATTCTCATTGGAGCAATTCTTACTAATTATTTCCTCGATTTCCCCGCATTGGGAGTATGGATTGCCATAGTTATTGGCTCGATGATCCGCAAAACCCCCTGGGACGAAATCCCAAAATCATTACAGGGAACTATTTTCCTGGTTGCGTTGGTAACTACAGCTTCGTTAATGCCTGTTAATGATTTACCTCCAGCCTCATGGCAAACAGCTTTTTCACTTGGTTTCGTTTCAGCTGTTTTCGATAATATTCCTTTAACTAAACTTTGCCTCGAGCAGGGTGGTTATGATTGGGGTATATTGGCTTATACGGTAGGATTCGGTGGTTCCATGTTATGGTTTGGATCATCAGCCGGTGTTGCGCTTTCAAATTTATTTCCTGAAATGCGCTCAGTTGTTAATTATGTAAAAGCTGGATGGATCATAATTGTAGCTTATGTGATCAGCTTCTTTATTATGCTGGGTATTGTAGGCTGGAATCCGCATGAGCCACATCGCGAAGCTAAAGACGTGATTCATACCGAAAAGTCTATTTCGCCCGCAACCGAAAACCCGGTTTCGCATTAAGGATAGATAACTGAAATTACTGCTTCCCGGACTTGTAATTTGAAAATTCTGAAAACACGGCTTAACGAATGTTTAGCCGTGTTTTTTATTTCTGCAAAATAAAAGAAGACATTTTCAGTTACTATTAACAAAGCACTGTTTAAAAGTACTTTAACTTTTACCTTAAGTTGGCTTAAACAGCGATACCTTTATAATGAAAATTTTTCACTTATGACCAACGGAGTAATTCTTCAGATAGTTCAAACTACGGGCGCCTACGCAGATTCTGCTAACCAGGCACTTACATCAATCCCACAACCCGTTAAACCGACCGAGATTTCCCTCTCGATACTGGATCTGGCCATAAAAGGCGGCCCCATTATGATACCGATTGCATTGTTATCCATTTTGGGCATTTATATTTTTATTGAACGGTTTATGGTTCTAGGAAGGGCATCGAAGGAAGATACCAATTTTATGAACAACATCCGCGACTTTATGCACAACGGCAGGCTCGATTCGGCTTTATCGCTGTGCAGAAATAACAATACGCCCATCGCAAGGATGATAGAGAAAGGACTTCAACGCCTGGGCCGGCCCCTGGGAGATATTAATGCAGCTATCGAGAATGTGGGTTCGCTTGAAGTTGCAAAGCTAGAGAAAAATATTTCGCTGCTTGCTACTGTTTCGGGAGCAGCACCCATGCTCGGATTCCTTGGAACAGTAACCGGTATGGTAAAAGCATTTTACGATATGTCGATGGCTGGTAATAACCTGGACATACAATTGCTTTCGAGTGGTATTTATCAGGCTATGGTTACCACAGTTGCCGGACTAGTAGTAGGTATTATTGCCTACTTCTGCTATAACATTTTAGTGGCAAGAGTTCAGAAAATTGTATTTATGCTCCAGTTCAGGGCTTCCGAATTTATGGACCTGCTGCACGAGCCAGCTAAATAGCAGTATAGTTTTTTGAAAATTCCTGCCTAAAAAAAAATCACTATGGCTATTAAATCGCAAAACAAAATAAGCACCGATTTCAGCATGGCTTCCATGAGTGATCTGGTATTCCTGTTACTGATATTCTTTATGCTTACCTCAACCCTGGTAAGCCCGAATGCCATAAAACTACTGCTGCCATCAAGCTCAAGCAAAACCATTGCCAAGCAGACCACAACAGTTTATGTTAATGATCTGAACCAGTTTTTTGTAAACGAAACACCTGCTACCGAAATTAATATGCAGCAACTGCTCTCCCAATCACTTATCGGGCAAAATGAAGGTGTAATAGTATTGCGTGCCGACAAATCAGTTCCTGTACAATATGTTGTTACAGTTATTGATGCGGTAAACCAAATGAACGATTTGCTGAAAACAAAACATAAAGTTATTCTGGCAACGAAACCAAAGGAATGATTGCTATTTGAAACAAATTCCCCGCCTGCTGCAGGCAGGCAAATTCCAAGTCCCAAATTCCAAATCCCAAAACCCAAATCTCAAAATCCAAATTGACATCTAACCTCACCTCCTATCCATGTTGACGAATAACGAGCAGAAAGAACAAAAATCGCGTATTGCAGCCATAGCCGGAACCATTGTGTTTCATGCGCTGTTGTTGCTTTCGTTGCTTTTGCTTGCACTTCGTACGCCTTTGCCATTGCCAAGCGAAGAGGGTGTAGAAGTAAATCTGGGATACAGCGACGACGGAATGGGCGATATACAACCCGAAACCCCTGCTTTGGCGCCAAGTGCCGCACCACCTCCAAGCCAGGCCAAGGCTGATGATCAGCTTGTAACTGAAAATAATGATGAATCACCGGCTATCGAGAAAATAAAAAAGAAAACTGACAAAACTACTCCTACGCCTGTAACAAAACCTACGCCAACGGTCGAAAAGCCTAAAGAGCCGACTGTAAACCAGAAAGCATTATATCCGGGCAAGAGCACAAAAACGGCTGATGGCGGCAACCAGGGTATAACCGGGAAACCAGGCGACCAGGGAAAACCTGATGGCACACCCGGCTCACCCAATTACGAAGGCAACGGGGGAAAAGGTAATGGAATTTCCTTTGACCTTGGCGGTCGCGGAGCACGAAGTCTGCCTAAACCCACCTACAACTCGCCCGAACAGGGGAAAATTGTTGTATCGATAAAAGTAAACCGTCAAGGACAGGTTACTTATGCCAGTGCCGGTGCAAAAGGCACTACCATTTCCGAAATTAACCTCCGCCAGCAAGCCGAAAATGCGGCCCGCAAAACAGTGTTTGCCCCGGATGCAGATGCTCCCGAAGAGCAGAGGGGAACAATAACGTATGTTTTCGTAAAACAGAGGTAAGTATATTTTCATTTTAAGAAAACATGTACTTTTGCCCATCTGTTAACGGTGTTCATGAAGCCAATTATTTCACTTTATGTTGTTCTTGTACTTTTCCAGTCGCTGATTTTCGGCAACATGGTAAGTATGGAAATACCTGTTAACAACACTTATGCATTCCATGAAAACTTTATTCATAATAATGCATATCTTGATCCGTTCCTTATTTCAGAGAATAGCGGTCTGAATCAAAATCTGTTAAACAAACAAGACTTTGTTCCGCTATTATACATTAATAAATATATCACGGGGAATACAACACATTCGCTTTTTGCTTTCAATAACGCATATTCCCCTACTGATCAGCAAATCACTTCCACCCCGATAATTGTTCTTTTGGGCGTTTTACGTATATAAAAAACGCTATTGGTTGCAATATCTGCGATCAACTCAATCCTGAAATTAGTATTTCACAAGTCTACGGGTATTACCATGGCTGGCTCTATGCTTTGCCGGGAATCGTGGTTTACTCATTTTAACAATTATTGAAAACTCAACTAAAATGAATAAAGAAGATCAAAATAAGCCATCACAGGCAGGAGAAAGCTCATCAAAATTTTCCGGCTCACTGCCTTTTATACTGATTTTTGGCGGAATCACTGTCGCAATGATCCTTATAAAACTGTTAATGAACCTGTTAGGATAGATAAATTCATCTCAGTACTTTAAATACAATTCCGGACTATCAGCTCAAAAGCCTCGCATACTGCGGGGCTTTTGTTTTACCTCTTCGAAAGACCAGCATAATTGCCAGCTGTAACCTGATATTTCAAAACAAACCATTTTCGTTCATAATTTCTTCTGGCGGTGCTTGTGCCAGATCCCAAAGCTCCACAATCTTTTTACCGCTGAAAAGAAAGAAATGCACAAGGGCAATACCCGGCTCACCCGGACTAATGGTGACTTTCGAATACACGGCAACCCGATTTCCTTCCTGCAGAGCAAACTGGATTTCGAGTTGCTTGGACGGCAGATTTACAGCGCTTTCTTCCATCGCCTCTTTCAGTGAATCTGCATCTCCTTTAAAATACAAATTATGGTGCCTGAAATCCTTAGCAACGTATAAATCAAATGCTTCGCTTACTTTTCCGGTTGAAGTAAGATATAAAAAATGCAAAGCTACCGCCTTACTATTATTGCCTGATTCTTCCATTATTATACTTTTGGGTGAGGATAAAATTATGCAAATTTGACATACGTTGTACCACAGAATATACCGTGCTTGTAATTGAGCTCCGGAAACGTTGCCATCCGATTACATTCCAGCAATTTACAGCTTTTCACTGTTTTCAGCCGCGTGATAAACAGGGCAAACAAGTTTTCTCGGAAAAACGAGGGGAAGAATCAGAATACTTTTATTTCCTCATCCGAAAAAGGTATTTTTGTACCCATTCAGGAAAAACCATTTTTGATGAATCCACTCCGCTCTCTAATTCTTCTTATCTCTTTTGCCACCAGCCTGGTAATGATGACTTCGTGCAAGGAAAAAAACGAAGAGTACCCGCCGCGTAACTGGAGCGAATATTCTTATACCGGTTCCGGGATTCCGCAGAGGGAGATTTCAGCTATTTATTATGAAAACGATCATTCGTTATGGCTTGGCGCGAAAGGCAAGGAAGGCCTGCTGCATAACGACGGATATAAATGGACTGTTTACGATTTCGCATCAACAGGTATTGATTTCGACTCTATTACATCAATAGTCCGCGATGGAAATAATAACCTGTGGGTAGGATGGAAAAGCGGTCTAGCTGTTTATGACGGAAACTCCTGGAATGAAATAGTTGAATTCTCAGGTCTGAGGGCGACTTCGTTGGTTGTGGAAGGAATTGGTAAAATACGTGTTGGAATAAAAGGCAAATCAGGCGGCCTGGCTACGCTGCAAAATAACGAATGGCATTTTCAGACACTTTTAAATTCGGATATACTTTCCGGTAACATCAATTCAATAGTTTCGGATTACAACCAGGTTCTTTGGCTGGCGAGCGCTGACAAAGGCATATTCCAACTTAAAAACGAAGAATGGGAAAGCATGAGCAATGATTTACCGCTTTCCTCAAAGAACTTCTCTTCAATTGCAAAAGCTCCTGATGGAAGTATCTGGGCCGGATCACAAGCCGCACAACTTCTTCATTTCCTGGATGATACTTTTACCATTCTGAATACCGGAACATCAAAACCAATTACTTCAGTTGTGGTAACGGATGATGAAACAATCTGGTGTGGAACTTCAGGAGCCGGAATTGTAAGTTTCGACGGCAAAAACTGGTCGGCTTATACAATGGAAAATTCGGCTCTGCCTTCCAATGAAATTGTTTGCCTTACCGCTGCAAGTCCCGGCTATTTGCTTTTCAGCGTGAGTGGAGGAAAGTTATACCTGTTAAAACAATAAACAGCTCATGAAGTATTTTCTCCGATTCGCTGTAGCTGCTATACTGATAACCCTGGGTTATTCTGTAAAAGGACAGGATTTTTACGAAAGTTATAACCCACAATTTACCGGTGATACTTCCGATTCCGGAAAATTCAGTTTTCACCTGCATAACAACAATTTTATTAAGAACAACGAATATTTCGGGCCCTACACCGAAGGTATAACCTATATCGGTTCGGTGCTTCAACCGGAAATAACATGGGCAATCAGCCAAAAATTTAGTTTGAGCGGAGGCTGGTATTTCCGTCAGTATTACGGTCAGGATGGGTTTAATCAATCTTTACCTGTAATTAGGGCAAGATATAGCTTCCGGCCTGATGCAGAGCTTATATTCGGGCAACTCGACGGGCAACTTCAGCATGGTTTTATTGAACCCATCTACAATACAGACAATTATTTTATTAAAAAACCCGAATATGGAGTTCAGTTCCTGGTAAAAAGGAAAAGGTTTAATGCCGATGTTTATATGGACTGGGAGAAATTCCTGCTCCCCAACGAAGCGCATCAGGAAGTAATTACCGGCGGATTTTTAGCATCGTATGCACTAAATGGTATAATGGAAAGCCGAGGTCTAAGCGCTCATTTTCAGAGTATTATAAATCATTTTGGCGGACAGGTAGATAATTCCGATAGTCCGTTACAATCCCGGGCTAACATAGCTGCCGGCTTAAAATACATATTTGTTCCTGATAAAAAAGCACTCGGAAGGCTTACACTTTCTTCCTTTTACATACAAGCAATGGAACTCTCACAAACCAATACAATCCCCTTCGAATCGGGATTTGCGTTGCATAATACAATAACATTTGAAAATAAATGGGCAAAACTGAGCACCGGCTGGTTTCATGGAGAGTATTTCTTTGCTCCTTTGGGCGATAACCTGTTTCAGTCGGTTTCGCAGTTTAACGACTGGTATGTAGGCGAAAAACGTGATCTTATCACCTCGAAAATACTTTTTAGTCACACCATATATGAAGGTGTGGATTTCGGATTTCGGATCGAATCGTATTACGATTTGCAACGAAATGCGAATGACTTCAGTTATGGGCTTAATCTCAGTGTGAACGGGGAAATATTTGAGAAGAATTGGAAGGATCATTAGAATGAGAGGCCTGAGGGGTTTGAAAAGTTTGGAATGTTTGAAGAGTTTAAAAAGCAAAGTAGTAACCGATAATGACTTACGCCAAAACCCTTGCATATTTATATAGCCAGCTCCCCATGTTTCACCGCATTGGCGCGGC
>CAZOXJ010000009.1:0-27758 GCA_964583325.1 uncultured Lentimicrobiaceae bacterium | reverse complement strand
AAACCCTTGCATATTTATATAGCCAGCTCCCCATGTTTCACCGCATTGGCGCGGCTGCATACAAGGCCGATCTGGATAATACAATTGCGCTTTGCGGTAAACTGGGCAATCCTGAAAGGAACTTTCGCAGCATTCATATTGCAGGAACCAATGGGAAAGGGTCGACCTCGCATTTCCTGGCATCGGTATTACAGGAAGCCGGTTACAAAACCGGCTTATTTACTTCACCCCACCTCAAAGACTTCCGCGAACGAATAAAAATCAATGGGCATATGATCAGCAAAAGAGAAGTCAGCTCTTTTGTCGAAATGCATCTTGACGCCTTCAAAGAGATACAGCCTTCTTTTTTCGAATGGACTTTTGCGCTTGCAGCATGGTATTTTGATAAAGAGAAGGTTGATGTTGCCGTGATAGAAACCGGCATGGGGGGACGGCTGGATTCGACTAATGTTGTAAAGCCAATTTTATCAGTTATCACTAACATCGGATTGGATCATACACAATTCCTCGGCAGTACATTAGCAGAAATTGCGGCAGAAAAAGCAGGAATTATCAAATCCGGCGTTCCGGTTGTAATAGGAGAAACTCATCCGGAAACTGAGTCCGTTTTTAAAGGATTTGCGCAAAAACTTACAACCGAAATCACTTTTGCTGACCAGCAGGTTTTGCTACACAACATGCATTTTACGAAACATCTTCCTCCCCTGCTCAGCGCTGAATTCAAATCATTATCATCCGATCAGTCATACAGACTTTCATCACCCCTTTCGGGGAAATACCAGCTAAAAAATCTGGCTACGGTGATAAATGCGCTTGAAAAAGTTCAGACCTGCGGTATAAAAATTCAGAAGGCGGATATTATTTCCGGCATCCGAAAAACAGTAAAAAATACAGGTTTGATGGGCCGCTGGCAAACCATAGGGAGGAATCCTCTTACCATTGCGGATATCGGACACAACCCCGATGGAATTCGTGAAGTACTGGAACAGATTGCAATTACCCCGCACAGGAAACTGCATTTTGTAATCGGTGTTGTAAATGACAAGGATGTGGCAACCATGCTCTCGAAACTACCAAAAGATGCACTATACTATTATTGCAAAGCTGATATTCCACGGGGGTTGGATGCCGAAGAACTGGCAAAATCGGGCAACAGCATACAATTAAAAGGCAAAGCGTATGCATCCGTTAAAAAAGCACTTGCTGCGGCACAGCAAAATGCAGATCCTGAAGATCTGGTAATGGTTGGCGGAAGCGCTTTCGTGGTTGCTGAGGTAGTTTAGGGGCGACAGACAAATGCTCCCCCTATTCATAATTTCAGCACAAAACACTGTTAATCCGAAACTTGAAACCAGAAACTTGAAACCTGAAACCCTTCAACCCCTCCGATGCTTCCACCTCTTGTGCGACCAAAGCCAGTAGGCAGGTTCGGCGAGAATTGATTTTTCGAGATGTTGCACGTATAACCGGGTTATTTCGCCATTGGGTAATGAAGCCGGATCATTAGTAAGTGTTACGAGTTCAAGTTCATAAAAACCTCTTTTGACTTTTCGGATATCAACATATATCACCGGCCAGTTGTATTTTCGCGCATATTTTTCAGGGCCATGAAGCCAGGCAGTATCCTGATTTAAGAAATCGATCCAATAGCAGTCATTCAGGTTGGTCGGACTTTGATCTGAAGCCATTATATAAGCATTAGGAATCCCCGACAACTCATTAAAAGTTAAAGCCGTTTCTTTGATAGATGCCAGTTTCGTGTTGAATTTAGCCCTGTGTTTTTTCGCAAACAGATCTACACGTTTATTGCTCATTGGCTTATAAAATCCTACAATCGGAAATTTTAGCTGAAGGCCCGGCGACAATGAGCCCCATTCCCAGTTGTTATAATGCCCTGGTACCGAAATAACACTTAGTTTACGATCGTAAAAATGATTGGCAAGCTCCGGATTAAGTATTTTATGCCTGCGGATAATTTCCTGCGGGCTCATAGAAAATCCTTTAATGCTTTCGAGGCTGATGTCACATAAGTGGTGGTAAAATCTCTTTTCAAGGGCTTTTATTTCCACTGCGCTTTTCCCAGGGAATGAACTTCTCAGGTTGGCGTAAACCACCTTTCGTCTATACCCGATTATATAGTATAAAAGCAGGTAAACAAGATCCGAAAATATATACATGATCCGGAAAGGCATTATTCCTATCAGTAAGATCATGAGCCTGAGGAAAAGAAACGAGACCATATTCATAGTATACGAGTTTGAGATTTGAGATTAAAAGAGAAAACGGATATAGGCGCCAATACCCGGATTCATATTCTGATAACGTTCGAGTTTTACCATCAGCCAGTGAGCTGTTATGCCTGGTTCAATAACAATGCCGTTACCAAAAGTAAGCGCTGCTCCTCCTCCGGCATACATTCCAACCCCTATTCCTCCCTGATAAACATTATATGTCTGCATGTTGCTGTTCGGGATATAGCCATTGTTACCATACGTATTAATCATACTATATTCTCTTTCTTCAACATAAAATGAACTTTCTTTTACTTTGGTGCTGTTTACATTTAGTCCACCCATGGCAAAATAGGATAATTTATCATTTTGAGGATAAGTACGTTTAAGACCAATATCGGCATATACCCTTTCCTCAACGCCACGAATAGGGTATAAACGCAAGTCCTTTTCAGTAAGGTATTCTTTTGGATCAACCTCAAATGTTATAACATCATTGGCTTTCAGTTTCATGTAATTGAATTCGATAACAAGCGCTAATCGGTCGTTAAAACAATATTGTGCGTATAATCCGGGGCGCATAGCAATCTGGTAATGCATATTTTGTGGTAATCCTGCCACCGAAATGGAATCGGTTGCTCCCAAAGCGAAAAATATTTCCTGGTACCAATAATAATTTGACATAACGTAATCAACATTATTTACGTTGGCAGAGCTGCCGTTGTAATATGCAGCGGTAAATTTCGACGGATAATAAACGCCCACATTCAGCCCGAATACCCATCCTTTTCCATCATTCGAATACACGGCTTCAGCTCCCTCAGCATTCATGTCCTGCGCATTTACCGGGGAAAAAGCGATAGGTGTAAGAAGGAGAAAAATAAATGTTTTTATTAACTGTTTCATAAAAAGTACGCTAAAACGAGTGATTAGTAATGCTGTAAAGCAGGCTTTGCGTTTGAAAGAGGCCGCTCTTTGTTACCCTATTCTCTAACTTCGGACTACTCCGGCAGAAAATGATAAATTTCACATTTCGCAACGAAGTTAAGTAATTCCGGACAAAAATCAGAAATGCAGGTTTTTATGAATGCCCAAAATTATTTAAATTTACATTACATTTGACTCATATACCATTTGATTAAGTTATTGTCTAAAATTTTTGAATATGCCAATACGAATTGTAAAAGACAGAAACCGTAATGCCCCTGACAATTATACAGGCGGCGGAAGTGGCGGAGGTAAACTTCCTGGAGGCATGAGTAGTGGTTGCCTCACCGCATTATTACCCTTGCTGCTAAAAAATCCTAAAATAGCAATAGTACTTGTTGCTATCGGAGCTGCCGTTTATTTCCTGGGCGGTAAAAACCTGATTCAATCCGTCGGCGGAGGGGATTCATTTTCGCTGGGTGCAGATCTGAATGAACAGATTTATGACCAGGCTGAAGTTTTCGAGCCCTTGGCCGACAACATCAAGAACCCATTGCCTGAGCGCGTTACTCTCGAAAAATACGCTCCTGAGCCATTGAACCAGGGCAGCCAGGGATCATGCGTTGCCTGGTCGGCGGCATATGCAGCCCGTACTATAATGTACGCGCGTCAAACCGGGAAAGATCCGGATGTTTCCGCTTTCAGTCCTTCATTTTTGTATAATCAGATCGGGTTGGATGGTTGTCAGGGATCATATATCCTGAGGGCAATGGAGAATATGAAACAAGTCGGGGCTTTGCCTTTTAGGGAATTCCCCTATGACGAAACTGATTGTTCGGCGCAACCGGCTCAATATCAGTTGCAATCGGCAGAAACATATCGGATAACAGGTTTTAACCGCCTTTCGAAAAGCGGTGACGATTACAAAGTCGACTTGCTGGCTGTTAAACAAAATCTTGCACAGGGCGCTCCGGTGGTGATAGGAATGATGGTAGGCGGTACATTTATGAAGGGAATGCTTGGCGAAAAAGTTTGGATACCATCAGCCGATGATTATAACAAAATGGGGTTTGGCGGCCATGCCATGAGCGTTACCGGCTACGACGATTTCCTCGAAGGAGGTGCATTTCAGATTATGAACAGCTGGGGAAAAGAATGGGGAGAAAATGGTTTCGCATGGATACGATACAAGGATTTTGATTATTTTGTAAAAGAAGCCTATGGCATGCATCCGATGGGAACCGCCGAAAAACAGGATGAATCGCGTTTACAGGTCGAATTCGGGCTTGTTGCTTACAACGATGATCTTTCCGATACCCGCAACCTCCCTCCCATCGCGCTGAAACAAAAGAAAGGAAACACGTTTACCGTGGCTGAGCCTGTAAAAAAAGGTGACAAATTTAAAATTGAAGTTACCAACTCATCCGCCTGTTATACCTACATTTTCGGACAGGAGACGGATGGACGTTCGTATGTGCTATTCCCATATACACCAAAACATTCACCGTTTTGCGGAATCACGGGAACGCGTCAGTTTCCAAAAGATTATTCGCTGCAGGCCGATAATACTGGTGCAAAAGATTATATGGCTATTGTGGTAACTAAAAAGCCGCTGGACTATAAAGCTTTGAATGAATCCATAAATCAAAGCCGATCGGGTTCTTTCTCATCTAAAATTGAAAACGCCTTAGGTTCGCAATTGCGGAAAGATATTGAATTTGTTGAGAAATCAGGCAATGTGAGCTTCGATACGCAGATTGATCCTGATGAGAGTATTGCTTTTGTTATTGAAGTTGATAAACGTTAACATTAAAACTTTGAAAACTAAAAAAAAAGAGGCTGTCTCCAAGGAGCAGCCTCTTTTTGTATAAAATCCTAAACCGATTTTTGTTTAATCTCTTTAATCAGTAATCAGAATTTTCTGATTCAGCCTTTTTCCGGCAGAGGTAGTAATGCTGAGCATATAAACTCCGTTCGGGATCCGACTGTTTAATTCGATAGTTTGTTCAGCTGTTACCGGAATATTCATTACTACGCTTCCGTTTAACGATATGAGCGACATCTGATAATCACTATGCTCCTTCAATCCGTTAAGTTGAAATGGAATACTCTTCGAAAGCGGGTTTCTGACGATAAAGGTATTGGCAACAGCTTCGTCAATGCCAAACACTTCGCGCTGTGTGTAATACGATTCGTCCTGTAAAGCATTCCTGAAATTACCAAGATGCGCGGCCCATTGCTGGGTAACAACTAAGGTTTCATGACCATTGGAGTTGAATGTGTATATGAGTTTTTTGTTGCCTGTCCATGATCCAAACCATAAGTATTCGGTTATTTCGTTAAGGATTGATCCATTGTACGTATAAACGAAACGGCTGTAATTCTCCCAATTGGTTGTCGGCGATTTAACCTGCATAACCACTTCCGATTTTTTTGAGTTGGTGTAAGTAAAATTTTCTTTCTGATAATCGTCCCACAGCTGGGTTGATTTATTCCAAACCTGGTAAAGTTTCTCAGAAATAAATCCGCCCGAGTATGAAAATTTTATTTTGAGATAGTTATCCCATTTATTAAGATTATCATTCCACTTCTGGTTCTCAACAGAAATAATATTTTTATTGGGGTCGTATACTATGAGGTCTTTAGTTGAATAATCCCAGATTGAAGAACCAGCATTCCACTGTAAGTAAAAAATGCTGGAAAGACTATTATCCGTTTCGTAGGTATATTTATTCTGAACAAGGTTTACCCAATCCAGAAGGGTTTTATCCCAGCTCTTGAAAGTTTCCTCAAATAACTGAAATCCGGTGTACTGATATTTTATCTGCTGGCTCAGGCTCCAGTTGAGACCACTTTTATCAACCGTTTTCGACGATGATTCCGTTAGTAGTCCACCAGCATCATAAGTATAGTATATTCTTCTGCTATTTTTAAAATTGCTGCTCACTGTGTCGAAAGTACTGCCATACAACGAGTCGCGCAGAAAAACCTGGGCAGAAACGGCTGTTGTATATTGTCCACCAGCGTTGATTATAGCTTTCCCGTTGGTTGCAACATAACAACTCGGGGTTAATTGATGAGCAACCGGAATTTCCTGAGCTTTTGTGTATAAACTCACGGCAGAAGTCAGCAGTAAAAACAAGCTTAGTTTTTTAAACATATGAAGTATCTTTTAATTTGTTGTACGTACTATTTACGGTTGAAAGTAACATTTTATTGTTGGCAAAAATAATACTTAAAAATGTATATTCTGCCATTGTATGGACTTTGATTGAATATTAAGAGCAGTATTCATCCATATTCTGCAGGAATACAATGATTCACAAATCCTTAACGTGGTGCAATTAAAAAATCCCTGTCTGCAAAAAAATACAGACAGGGATCAGATTAATTGTAAAGGGAATATTATTGCAAAGGAGTTACCACTTCAATAACTTCAGGTAAATCCATTCCCAAATCTTTCAGATGAGCTAAAGTAGGAACACCATTTTTGTTCCAGCCACGGCGCGCATAAACAGCATCGAGCAACTGCTCGTAGCGGTTTTCGCGGTAAGTACGGGTTGCAGCCATTTTCTCATCAAGACTCATTTTGGATGGATCAAGGCCCAGAAGATCAACGAGCTGTCCGTCGTATCTCTCCTGGCGACTCAGGTATTCCTCTCCGGTAACCGGTCCTGCAGCGCGATAGGGTTGAGCGTCGTGGGCACGAAGTCCTTTACCGCAGCGGATATCAAATATTCGCTGGAAATTGTAAACCCTTTCGCTCTGACGGATAAGTTCTTCCTTATCGAAATCGTTTCCGGTAACGGCTTTGTAGATAGCTACATAATTATCAACATGCTCGGGAACTTTTCCGGGTTCGGCATGAGTGTGGTTATCTTCAGGTTCCACATCGTTCCAGGGCAGTTTACAAAGTCCCTGTAATCCGAACCAGGTTCGGAACATAGGAAAATAATGCAATGCTTCGGCTTTCTTTTCGAATGTAGGTATCTGGTTATTAACCATATCCATAAATATCAACCAGGCTTCGTCGTGTTGTGGGCCTTTGTTGGTCATGGCATATCCGCCCTGTTGGGCGAGTGATTCTTTGGACACATATTGCGAGTATTCGAGGCCTTTGTTTTCCATACCTATATCCTGCATGAAAGCAGCATCGCCCCAACCTTTGGCTGCAAACAATTCCTTCATTTTGCGAACGCCCATTCCAGCTATTTTGCCGAAACCTTCGCCACGCGAAACCATATGCAGAAGTTCCATGGCTGAATCGGCATTGCCAAAGTTCAGTTTCATGCCGCCGGTGCGCTCCTCGTTAAGAATACCGTTTTCGTAACATTCCATTACAAAACCTAAAATGGTTCCCCACGAAATGGTGCAAATACCGTATGTATCGCAATAGAAGTTGGACTCGATGGTGAAATCCGGGTTAAAAATTCCGGCGATGGAACCCAATGAGGAAGTTGATTCATATTCCGGTCCGTCAACAATAACTTTCGATCCTTTATACGGACCTGAACGCAGCTCATAATTATCGACACCTTTGGCGCAGGCCATGTTGCATCCAATCCAGCAACCATCAGGAACTCCCTGCGTGAAATAGCTCTTCCATACATCACCCGAAATTTTTACGGCATCCGGATGACTTCCGAATTTGAAATTGTTTACAGGCAGAAGATCATAATCATTCATTACCAGTGTAAGATGCGCGGTTCCTTTGCTGCGCATTTCGCATTGTTTGTCGTCGAGTTCGCGCATTTCGCGGTTGAAGATTTTTCCGCGTTCCATTATTGCCTGGAGGTCGATAACCCCGTTACGATTTCCGGTAACGCCTTTGGTATGAGCTACAACGGCTTTAATTTTTTTATCGCGTAAAACCGTTCCTATGCCACCGCGACCAGCTTGTTTCAATCTTACAAGCTTACGTTTCGAATCAAAGAAACTGAAATTGAGCATACCGATAAGTGAATTATCGGCTGCGGTTCCTGCCGAAACTACCGCAACATTCATCCGGTCTTTTTCAGTAAGTGCTAATGTTTCAGTTAAATATTCGGCCATTAAATGGCTGTCGTTGCTTTCGTCGCCGGATTCGTAAATTTCAATTACTTCGCGGGTTTCATCAATAAGTACAATAACATCCGAATCCGCTTTACCCTGAAGTTCGAGCGAATCGAATCCCGCGAATTTCATAAAAGGACCGAAGAAACCACCGACATTGCTATCGACAGGAATATCTGTTTGAGGTGAAATGGTTACCACCAGAGATTTTCCGGTACCCGAATATTGTGTGATACCGCAAATAGGTCCGGTATTTATAACGATTTCGTTTTCAGGATCATTCCATCGCGTTTCCGGTTTGGTAGCATCCCACAGCAATTTCAGTCCAAAACCTTTTCCTCCGGTGAATTTCGCCTTCATTTGTTCCGAAACAGCTTTCTCTTTTATTTCGCCGCTGCCAACGTTTACATATAGAGTGCGGTTGTTGTATCCTTTTTCGATAGGCGCCCATGTGTACTTGTATGAATACAAGAGTTTATGGGTGTTTTGAAAATTTTCTAAGCTCATAGTATAGTTTTTTTCTATCTGTTAATCGATTCACAAAAGTATAAAATGCTATTGATCCGCCAAGCTATTTTGTGAAAATTTCCGATATGAAAATGCGTTGTAATCGATTCGTTATTAAATAGTAACAACTACCTGTGACAGTTGATCTTGGACTTTCAATAACAAATAAAAAGAGAAGAATTTGTTGGTATCTGAAAACAGGAATTCCGCAAATCAACCATAGCAGACAGTAAACAGAAGGATATGTGGGTAATCTTTCGGAATAAAAACCCGTTGCGAACTTATTTATCAGGGATGGTTTACAAACTGGAGTTCGCTATTCTCACTTTTATCTTTAATATTTTCGAATAATTCGTTCACAATCCTTTCATGAAAAAAAGAATATAACCTGTTATTCCTGAGCTTGGAATTGCATCTGTACCATGTAATTTGCTCAATTTCCGTATAACCCTCAGGCGTAGCTTTTAAATTGATCATTTGTGTACCCTTTGTACTTCCATGATCAACATAACAATATTCAACGGTTTTATTGTCATTATCCAGACGGGTAACTTCAAGCGCCACAGCAAGATTCTTTATGCCATTTAGTACTCTGAGGTTGAAAAATAAAATCTGCCCTTCCTCAATTCCCGGGTTGGCTTCGTTTCGGTATAAAATGTGGTTGTGTTTTTTTGAATATAAAAGACCGAATTTAACAATCCTGCCATCAAATTCATCTTTTGGTGAAAGCTGGGTGAGATTAGCCCACACAACACTTATATCCTGCTTTATAAGCTTTGTTTTCACAAATGTGTTATAAAGACCCGAATCGGGCGAATTATAACATACCGTATTCATTTCGTTGAACGTTTTTACCCCAAACTGCTTTTGATGTGATAAAAGTTTCCGGACTTTCTTATGCGGTACACGCTCGAAATCAACAGAATCAATAGGCACAGGAACTTTACCCGTTGCGAAAACAGGCTGACAGATGAACAAAAAAATAAGCAGGACGAATGACTGTATGAGAATCCGGACCATGAGGTAGTTTAAATCAGCAAATGAGAATCAGAACAAACCAGAGTAAAATTCAGTTTCAGGCCAGAACAAACAGAATGATTTTTTAACGATTCAGGAAACAAATATAGGAAAGAGAAAAGAAAACACAACAAATATTTTAATGGCCCGAGGTTGCCGCAATAGAAACTGGTATGTTAATCATCCAGGCTCATCGATTCATATAGCTGAAACTGATTTGTTTTGTGATCTATTAAATGCTTACTGTTAAAGGATTAAAAAGTATACTGTTATTTTTAAAATGTCAAATTCAGAAACCTCAGGGCTCATTCCAGACTGAAAATAGTTTAATAATTTAACTCATTCTGCTTTTCAATTTTATATAAGTTTGCATTTGGTTTCCTGTGTCTCTGAATAGTTTATCATCCGGACATATCAGAATATTCTTTTGCTTTAAATCCGAAGATAAAACCAGAATTAATTCATGATTGTTCTGCTTTCAATAAAAACATAATGGCATTGCTTCCACGTTCAATATTGATAACTATTTTTACTTTTATCTCGATAGCTGCTTTTGCCCAGGTTAAAGTGGAAAATCAGGATCAGGTGTATGGATACGATCCTTTATTGTATAACGGAAGAGTTTATGCTTTCTTCCAGAAACCAGGTACTACGGGCACACCCTACATTTTTGCCGATTTCGATACACAGGGCTCGGTTACCTTGCGCGGTGTAACTTATACCCAACTTAGCCTGAATTACGACCTCTACAACCAGCAGCTTATCCTAAATTACAAAACGGTACTTGGTTCGTCAAGCTTCATTGAATTGTCGCTGGCATGGCTCGAAACATTCGAAATAAAAGACCTCCATTTTGAAGTAGTTACAAGCAGTGATACATCAAAACAAATTTTCCAGGTACTGGGCTCCGGTCCTATCCAAATCAGGTATTACCTTTTCAAAGCATTGTTACCTGACACCCGCACAGCTTCGAGGAATTACATTTTTACAGATACCGAAAAAGAGCGTTTTGTTGTTTCGGGAGATAAAATGAACAGGTATAAAAACAACAGGAGTTTTATGGGCATTTTTAGTTCATCGCAGCAGGATGCCATCCGAAAATATATCAGGAAGAACAAAATAAAAGTAAAAAAAGCCAGCGATTCAAAAATGACAGAACTTATTAACTACTGTAACACCCTCTCCTGAAAGTGAAAAAGATACTGATAACCCTATTTATGCTTTTGTTTGGAATTGCTGTTTCCGCCCAGCAAAAGAGCAGGGTTATGGATTGTCGGGTTACGGATATCCCTTTCAGTGAGTTTTGCGATTTGATTAAAGCCCGGACTTCGGTAAACGTATTTTACCATGCTGAATGGACCAGCCAACTTAAAGTAACACTGAATGCTGATAGTATTACTCCTTTAAAAGCTGTAAACCGGGCTCTGAATGGCACGGGTCTCGAAGTTTCGGAATGGCACGGAAACCTTGTTATTTTGCCGGGAGAAAAACTCCGCGCCGGGTTACCATCCTATATCAGCAAACAGGAAAAAGAAAAAATAACTGATTCAGCTGCCAGGGCGTTAACCGAAAGTGAAGAACGCTATATTACAGGCAGAAAAGCTGATGTGATGCAAACATTGCGGATTGGTCGCAAAGGCGGAGCGCTTACAGGAAACAAAGCAAAAATACTAGGCCGGATACTGGATGAAGAAACAGGCGAACCGATATTAAGCGCTACCATTTATATTTCAGAAACAAGATCGGGCGCAGTATCCGATTTTAATGGTTTTGTTTCGCTTACGCTTAAACCTGGCAATTACAATGCCCTGTTCGAGTACCTTGGCTATGGGAAGAAAAAATATCAGCTTGAAGTGCTCTCTGATGGCAGTTTTTCGATAACCATGAAAAAGTCGGTTATACAAATGAAGGAAGTTGTGGTATACGGCGACCGGCAGATGAACATACGCGCAAAAGATCCCGGCCTGGATAAAATGTCGATAAAATCGATCAGGGAACTACCCATGATGATGGGTGAGCGCGATATCCTCAAAGTTTCGGGTACCTTACCGGGAATTGTAAGTGTGGGCGAAGGTTCGGCAGGTTTAAATGTTCGCGGCGGAGGCTCAGATCAGAATGCATTTTATATCAATAAGGTACCTATTTATAACACTTCGCACCTGTTCGGATTTTTCCCTGCTTTTAACTCGGATATTATTAAGGATTTCTCGATTTACAAGGGGCACATCCCGGCACAATACGGCGGGCATCTTTCATCCGTTTTTAATATCATCACCCGGCAGGGAAACCGAAAACAATTTTCGGCCCGCGGAGGAATAAGCCCTATTACCGGAAACCTGGTTGTTGAAGGGCCACTCAAAAAGGATACCAGTTCATTTATGCTCAGCGCACGCTCGTCCTATTCCGACTGGATTCTTAAAAAACTCAATGATCCGGATATAAGGAACAGCAGCGCTGCGTTTAACGATCTATCGGCTGGCGTAAATTACGACATCCGCAAATCGCAGGTTGCTTTGTTTGCCTATCATAGTTTCGACCGTTTCAGTTTGTCCGATCTCAGCAGTTACGAGTATTCCAATAATGGAGCATCCGCATCGTTCAGTCATAACTTTACCAATTCATTACGGGCTGAATTTTCGCTGGTCGGCTCGCAGTATGCCTTTTCTACAATCGACAAGCAGGAAGCATCAAATGCCTATGAACATGGCTACAAAATGGAGCATTATGAATTCCGCAGCGATTTCAAACATCTTGTAAGCGATAAACACTCGCTTCAATATGGACTGGGAATGATATTTTATAAACTCGACCGCGGAACAGTGCTGCCTTATGGCGAAGAATCATTGCGCACCAAGGTTGAACTCGGCGTTGAGCAAGGAGTCGAAAGCGCTGTTTATATTTCGGATTCCTACGATATAACTTCGTGGCTTACGCTAACTGCCGGTGCCAGGTACGCCCTTTTTACGCCCATAGGTCCAAAAACGGTTTACGAATATGTGCCCGGCAATCCGATGGATACCAGATATATAACAGACACACTCACTTATTCGAAAAATCAGCCTATCAAATGGTATCATGAGCCGGATCTGCGCATGGCACTAAATATCGAGACCGATGAAGCAGGTTCAGTGAAACTGGCTTTTAACCAGATGCACCAGAATTTGTTTATGCTGAGTAATACAATAAGTATAGCTCCCAATACGCAGTGGAAGCTTTCGGATTATCATTTGTTACCATCCAGCAGCAACCAGTTTTCGGCGGGGGTATTCCGCACATTCGCGGAGTATGGCCTCGAATCATCAGCGGAGATTTTCTACAAACGAACAAAAAATTTCCCCGAGTTTAAGGACGGAGCTGATTTCCTTGCTAATCCACAGGTTGAAACAGCTGTACTTCAAGGTGATCAGAATGCATGGGGAATTGAGTTCTTTCTTAAGCGCAGTGTAAGGAAACTCGAAGGCTGGATTTCGTACACCTATTCACGCTC
The DNA here is from genome assembly GCA_964583325.1 of uncultured Lentimicrobiaceae bacterium. Lineage (GTDB taxonomy): Bacteria > Bacteroidota > Bacteroidia > Bacteroidales > UBA4417 > UBA4417. Next base: position 14,537 of record CAZOXJ010000009.1, on the reverse strand, counting down.
TATGATTAAAGTAGATGGCGGAAGCGACTGGAACCAAATCAACGGAGGGGAAGCATATCCTGCAAACTTCGATATCCCTCATGCTTTGAATGTGGTTCTCAATTACCATATTACCCGTAGGATTACATTTGCATCTATCTTAACTTACCAGTCGGGCAAACCTGTTACATACCCAGTTTCGGCTTATTACATCAATGGGTTGCCGGTTCTCGATTACTCCAAACGAAATGCCTATCGCATTCCCGATTATGTACGTGCTGATTTTTCGCTTACGCTTGAAGGTAGTCTGAAAAAACAAAAGCTTCTGCATAGTTCACTGATATTCAGTGTATACAATGCAACCGGACGCGACAATCCATATTCTGTATATTTTAAAACTGAGAATGGCAGCATACGCAGCTATCAGTATTCAGTGATAGGAGTTCCTGTTTTCACAGCTACATGGTTATTTAAACTTGGGAATTATGCATCGGAATAGGTTTCTGTATATAATTGCGCTTTTGGCTCTGATGCTTACTACCTGCATTAAGCCTTACGAACCGTTTATCGAAAGTAAGGATGCAAGCAAATATGTGGTTTCCGGACAGGTGGTTAAAGGTGAGGATATTCAGTATGTAAATGTTTCTGCTACTTCACCCATCAGTAAACCTGAATACATTCCGGTAACAGGTTGCCAGGTTACCATCAGCGATGATAAGGGAAATAATTTCGAGGCTGCTGATCAGTCTGACGGAAATTATACTTTCCATATACCTGATAGTTATCTTACAACAGGCACTGCATTCATGGTATCAGTACTAACACCTGCAGGAATAAATATCGCTTCGGATTTCGACACTTTAAATGAATGCCCCGAAGTAGATAGTGTTTATTACACTTTTAACGATGTTCCGACTACTGATCCGGAGGTTTTTAAAAAAGGACTGCAGTTTTATATTGACCTGAATGCAGAATACACATCAAGCCATAATTTCAGGTGGGAAGCTGTGGAAACCTGGGAATATCATGCCAGCTATCCGATTGAATGGTATTACGATGGTACTGTTCATCATGTGTATCCACCAGATTATACGCGAATGATATGTTGGAGGACCGAGATGGTGAAAAATATTTTTACCCTTTCAACCGAAAACCTGGAACAGAATGCATATAAATCTTTTCCGCTACATTTTGTCGATAATTTCTCAACACCCCGTCTGATGTATGGTTACAGCTTGCTTATCAAACAGTTTGCGTTAAGCAATGCGGCATATTCCTTTTGGGAAAAGTTACGCATCAACAGTACTGATCAGGGCGGATTGTATGACAAACAGCCTTTGGCAATAAGAGGAAATCTGCGTAATGTAACCAATCAGGATCAGGATGTGTTGGGCTTTTTTGGCGTTTCAGCAATGAAATCGAAACGTATTTTTGTAAGCAATATCGCAACTGAATATGTAATGGATTGCGCCCCAATTGCATTGAGAGGCTTTTATGAAATAACCCCACGCGATTATCCTGCATATCTGTATGGAGATGAATATGGCTATAGCTTAGCACTTCTTTTGCCTGAGTGTGTAGACTGCCTGGTGTCAAAAGGAACAAATGTTAAACCCGAATTCTGGCCATAGCAATATGAAAAAGATTAACCCATTTTTTTCTTTGGTGCTGCTTTTGCTACTGGCATGGCCGGTTAACGCTTTCTGTCAGTCAAATGTAAAAGTTGAAACCACCGAAAGAGTTGCGCTATTTGCTGACCGCTCCATATTTATTGCCGGCGAAGAGCTACGTTTTTATGCAAAAGTAATCAGCAGCGATAATTCCGGAGCCGGAATAGAAAGTCAGATTCTTTATTGCGAACTTATTTCGCCCGACGGCATCAAGATTTCAGGCAGTAAATATCTGATCACCCACTCATCGGCCGAAGGATGCATTGCTATTCCAAAGGAACAGGTTTCAGGCATTTATTACCTTCGGGCATACACTAAAGTGATGCGTAATTTTGGCCCCGAGGCATATGCATACATGCAGATAAAGATCATAAACCCTGAGCGCAACGAAATACTTGTGGCTGAAAATAATGCAAAAAGTGCTTCGCTGAAAATGCATAAAGACTCTTTAGCAGATCAGAAAAACATAATTTCTGTTGATGTAAACAAAGAGGTGTTTTTACCAAACGACACAGTTACTTTTTCCGTCAAGTTATTGGGTAACCACAATTCCGAAATCAAGGATTTGTGTCTTTCAGTAGTTCCTGAAACAGCAGCCAGCATTCCACTTGTATCGCAACAAACCAAGTTTCAGAGGCAAACGGAAAAATTGTATTTCCCCGAGGACAGAGGATTATCGCTTACCGGCAAACTCACCGGTTCGGGAGGCATGGCATTGCAGGGTAAAGTTATCAGCCTTTCAATTATTGGCGAAGGACGCGATTTTATGGCTGCCCGTACCGATACATCCGGGAGATTTTTCTTCGCGTTGCCCGAATATGCCGGCAAACGTGATTTATTTCTGAGCGCGGAAAAATCGAACCTTCCTGATGTAAAAATATGGGTTGATAATGATTTCTGCGCCATTCCGGTACATTTGGCTACGCCGGATTTTTCTCTTTCCGCTAAGGAAAGAGAAGTAGCTGAGAATATGGCCCTAAACCAACAGATCGATTCTCATTTCAATACGGATACTGTTACAGGAACTATTCCTGCAGCCGCCACCGAAAGGCCTTTTTACGGTGATCCTACTTCTATCCTTACTCTCGATCAGTTTGTGCAGTTGCCAACACTCGAAGAGTATTTTAACGAATTGCCCGGACAGGTAAAAGTCCGCAAACGCTCAGGAGAAAAGTATTTTAAAGTTATAGGAGCTTACGACTTATCGTTCTATGATCCGCTGGTGCTGGTCGATTGGGTAGCAGTTGATGAGCTTTCACGCATACTTGCCATTGCCCCGCGAAATATTTCACGTATCGAAATTGTAAACCAGTTGTATGTGAAAGGAGGTCAGACTTATGGCGGAATTATCAGTATTATTTCGAAAAAAGGTGATTTCGCCGGTATCGATCTGCCTTCGACAGGTATTTTTATAAATTTCCGTTTTCTTACACAGAATTTATGCAGGCCAATACCAGAAATGATTCCGGCTGATTCTCCTGATATAAGAAACACCATTCTCTGGAAACCCGGTATTTCATTAAATGATAATGGCACCAACGCATTTTCCTTTTCAGCACCTTACACCCCGGGAAAGTATTCCATTATACTCGAAGGCATATCGCCGGAAGGCACACGATTTGCGGTAACACGGATTTTCGGTGTCGAAAACTGATCTCGCTTTCACACTTACTAGAGTTTCGCTTTTGCAATTGCCAAACGTGCACGAGAAATTCCGTACACAGTATGAGCATAAAATTGTTTTATAAACAGATTGCACATATTGTGATTTTGTATAAGTTTGTCCTATGACTTTTGAACAGATTAAACAAATTCTGAAAACCAAAACAATTGGAATTGCCGGTTGTGGCGGATTGGGGTCCAATTGTGCGGTTGCACTGGCTCGTGTAGGAATAGGTCGTTTGATTCTGGCTGATTTCGATTTGGTGGAAGAAGGGAACCTGAATCGCCAGTTTTATTTTTACGATCAGATAGGCATGCTCAAAGTATCGGCACTCAAGCAGAATTTGTTTCGAATCAATCCGGATGTGCGTATCAATACTTTTGATATCCGCTTGTGCCAGAGCGATATCATTGAAATTTACAGTAAATGCGATGTAATTGTAGAAGCTTTCGATACACCTGAGATGAAATATATGATACTGGATGCAGTTCATAATTTCCTTCCCGACAAATACCTGGTTATGGGAGTGGGTATGGCAGGCTGGGGCGACAACAACCTGATAAAGTCGAGAAAATCGGATAAACTTATAATTTGTGGTGACGAACTAAATGCCATTGCCGAAAAATGTCCTCCGCTGGCACCGCGTGTTGGCGTTGTGGCTAATATGCAGGCCAATGCTGTACTCGAAATTCTGCTCGGAAGTAATGAAAACCAAATACATGCTGAAAATTAGAAAATGAAAATAGTACTCAATAACAAGGAAGAAACGATTGAAGGCAATCTTCTCACTATCAACGAGTTGTTGCAAATTAAGAAATATACGTTTAAGATGCTTGTCATTAAAGTGAACGGCATCCTGGTTAAAAAAAATGAATACGAAAAAGCAACCGTCAAAGATGGCGATGATGTTATGGTACTACATTTGATATCGGGGGGGTGAACCGGATTTGTCAAATTCCAAATCCCAAATTCCAAGATTCAAATTCCAAGATCCAAATTCCAAATTCCAAAGTCGGAAATCCGAATTCCAAAATCACTATTACACTTTCTTACCTGAAAACCACCAGCATAAGCCCGGTAATAAATGCTATTACCCACCAGGCATAAGCAAAACGCGAGTATAGATGCAGTCCTTTGGGGACAACAGATCCAGGTTTGGAAGCTAAATAAAAGCGCCAGATAAGGATGGTATCAGTAAGCATTCCGGCTAAAGATGAATATCCAAGTATGCCGTGAAGCGAAAATGCAGAATTGGTTGATCCGATAATCATAAATATGGTTGCCGTCACATCCAGAATAATGCCTATGGTTAAAAACCGCAACACGAAAGGCGTAACCAGCCTGGTTCGTTGCTCGGTTATGATGGATATACTATACGAAAGCAGTGCAAATATCACGATGCCTGCGCCAATCATGGAGTAAGGGTTCATTTTGTTTTGTAGGAGTTGGTAGTTAGGGGTTTAGGATTTAGGGTTTAGGGTTTCATGTTTGAAGCGTTTGAAGAGTTTCGGGTTTCATTCGATATTCAATATTCGAGATTCATTGTGATTTGTGATTCTTGATTTGGGACTTGGAATTTGGATCTTGGAATTTAAAAAGTCGGCCTATGGATCAAAATCCATCTCTCAGTACCTCTTCCCTGCTATATCGTTTTCGAATTTCTCCATGCCTTTCCGGTCCTGGAGGGTAACGAATACGGTTTTACCTTTTTCGCCACCAAAAACAAGGTTGCTGCATTTCTTCCCTTTCAGCGGGATTTCGCGGATAAATTTACCTTCGGGTGAAAGAACAACAATAGTTCCTTTGCCCCAACGGGTAATATAAAGGTTTCCGTTTTTATCGCATTTCATGCCGTCGAGACCAAAATCATCGAATTTATAAAAAAGTTGCTTGTTCGAAATATTCCCTTTTTCATCCACATCGTACTTCCAAACATTGAGCTGAACGCTTTCATTCAGATAGAGTGTTTTTTCATCAGGACTTAATTCAATGCCATTGGTAGTTCCCATGCCGGTTTCGAGAAGCACCGGTTTCCCGTCAGTATCAATACGCCACAGTTGGCCGATCTCGCGTTTCCAGTCGGGATCGCTTGCAAAAAGTTGTCCGTTCCGGTTCATGCACAAATCATTAGGCGAATACATCCCTGGTTCGTGGCAAAAAACGCTCACTTTTTCAGTAAGCATATCTACATGCAGAATATTATGTCCGGTAAAATCAGGCAGAAACATATTGCCTTTGCTATCGAACTGAATACAGTTTGCAATGCTTCCTTCGGGTAACTCAATAAACATAGAACAGGTTCCATCAGGTGCAACCTTACCAATGGTGCCATCATGCAAATAATTAACAACATACAACTGACCATTTTTATCAAAAGCCGGTCCTTCGATGTTAACTGAAAATAGATTTTCGGCAGTAAGATCTTCGGCAACAAAGAGTTTCTTAGTACCGGAGCATGAATAGAAACTGCCAGCTACTATTAAAGCGGATATAAACAGCAATAACTTTGCGAATAGCTTTTTCATACTAATGGCTATTTATTGATTTAACAACTGTGTAATCTTTGGAATGTAATATGAGATGAATTAAACCGATATCATTTAACTATTGCCGGTTAATTAATCAGCTGAATACATCGCCTCAATTTCCGCTTTAAATTGTTCAGCCACAACCCTGCGTTTAATTTTTAACGATGGTGTTAATTCACCGGTTTGAATGGTGAACTCTTCAGGCAGCAACACTATTTTTTTCACCTGCTCATACGGAGAAAGATCTTTCTGTAATTCATTGATCCTTTGCTGGTAGAAAGCAATAACAGCTTTATCTTTTACCTGCTCCGACCTTGACTTATTTTCGAGATTCATATCCTTCATCAATTTCCCGAAAGCAATAGTTGCGGGTACCACAAGGGCCGTTACATATTTGCGTTCGCTGCCGATAATGGTAATTTGCTCAATGTAATTATCGCCGGCGAGCAACGATTCAATTTTTTGTGGAGCAATATATTTTCCTGATGAAGTTTTGATAATATCCTTTATCCTGTCGGTGAGGAACAAATAACCGTTTTCATCGAGCCGCCCGGCATCGCCTGTGCAGAAATATCCATCTTTAAAAACTTCGGCAGTGAGTTCCGGTTTTTTATAATAACCCATAAAAACGGTATCGCCTTTCACCATAATTTCGTTATTCTCACCAATTTTAACTTCCAGCAAAGGCATAACTTTCCCAACTGAACTGGTGTTGATATCGTCATCGAGCAAACAGGTTACTGAAGCAACTGTTTCGGTAAGGCCATAGCCTATTTTAATATGAATCCCCACCTGCTCAAAGAAATGAATGATATCGTTCGAAAGCGCGGCACCTCCGCAAACCATAAACCTGAAATTTCCACCCAGGGCAGCACGGCCTTTTTTCAAAACCAGTGTGTCAGCTATTGCATAAGCCATTGATAAACCAGCAGGAACCGGTTTTTTATTCCAGATATAATCGAGTCGTTTGCCGCCGACATTGATAGCCCATTTAAACATTTTCTGTTTGAGAGGCGAACTTTTGGCAATTGTGGCATTAACCCCTTCATACGTTTTTTCGAAGAATCGCGGTACCGAACACATGATGGTTGGTTTCACATCTTTCACCGCATCAACCACTTCTTTGGCATTGCGCAGATAGTATGAGGTCATACCAAAACTCAGTACAATAAAAGTCCAGCCACGTTCAAAAATATGGCTCAGCGGCAGGAAACAAAGGGAAACATCCTGATCCGAAACGGTAAGTCGTAAATCGTGAATATGCACGCAATGCAGGAAATTGGCAACCGATAGCATAACACCTTTTGGTTCGCCTGATGTACCTGAAGTATAAAGTATGCTGCACAAATCCTTATCATTGGCTTCGCCGGCAAGTAGCTTTATCTGTTCATCCAAATTGCTTTTGCTTCCTGTTTCAACAAAATCAGTAAAATACTCTGACTCTGTTCCAGCATCCAATTTTACGGAATTATCAAACGCAATTATTTTTCGCAACGACGGTATTTTCGACATCAGCTGCCTGGCTACGTCATATTGCTCCTGCTCCCCGGCCATAAAAAGAACACATTCTGTTTCTTTAACCATATATTCGGCTTGCGCAACACTGGTTAACGAAAATAAAGGCACCGAAACAGCCCGAACCAGCTGAAGGGCATAGTCCGTTATAGTCCATTCGGGCATATTGCGCGACATAATAGCAACTTTATCACCGGGCTTCACGCCGTTAGCAATCAAAGCTTTTGCAGTGTCTTCGATGGATTTCCATAATTCAGTCCAGGTGATAGGTATCCACTGTTTGTTGTTTCCCTGATAATAAATCGCATTGCGGGAACCGTACTTTATACTGTTTTCACGAATGATGGATGTGAGGCTCGGATGACTCATAAATCTAAGTTTTGGTGCTGAATATTTGTCTGAAATAAATCGGTTTACTACCTGTTTTGCCAAAAATCCTTTTGGAGAATATGCCGGATGTGAAAAGCAAAAACCGAGGTAAAGGTATGATTTATTGCTAAAAAAACAACATACTTCGGATGCTGCATATTATAAAACGTAGTTGGGCAATTAAATTCGAAAATCAAAAAGTAAGATTCGAAATTCGAAAATAATTTTATTGCAAACTACTATAGATGTGAATATTGGCCTTATTCAAATTTTGAATAACTAACAAAAAATCACAAAATGAAACAGTAAAAGCAGCTGCACTTTTATCTCGGTTTTTCCCAATCAGATAGCCCTGTGCGAGCCTCTGAAAATGCAGCAGTTCAAACTGAAGACCGAAAACTCCCCGAAAAACCGGTATCTTTGCGCCTCATTAAAAAACAGATATGATTTCAGTTGACGGACTTACAGTAGAGTTTGGAGGGACCACGCTTTTTAAAGATGTATCATTTGCCATAAACGAGAAGGACAGGATTGCGCTCATGGGTAAAAACGGCGCAGGAAAATCAACCTTATTAAAAATAATTGCAGGCGCAAAATCAGCTTCGCGCGGTAAAGTTTCGGCTCCCAAAGATGCCGTAATCGCTTATCTGCCTCAGCATTTGCTTGCAGCCGACAGCCGCACGGTTTTCGAAGAGGCTGCGCAGGCTTTTGCCAATATCTTCGAAATGCAGCACGAAATTGATGATTTAAATAACCAGCTTTCGACACGTACCGATTACGAATCGGAGAGTTATTATGATCTTATTGAGCAGGTTTCGTTATTGAGTGAAAAATTTTATTCCATTGAAGAGATAAACTACGATGCCGAAGTTGAAAAAATTCTGCTTGGGTTAGGATTTGTACGCGAAGATTTTACCCGTCCGACCAGTGAATTCAGTGGTGGCTGGCGTATGCGGATTGAACTGGCTAAAATTCTGTTACAGAAACCTGACCTTATTCTTCTTGACGAACCTACTAACCATATGGACATAGAGTCGATTCAATGGTTCGAGGATTTCCTGATTAACAGTGCCAAAGCCGTAATTGTGATTTCGCACGACAGGGCTTTTGTTGATAACATTACAACCCGAACCATTGAGGTAACTATGGGTCGTATTTACGATTATAAGGTTAACTATTCATCCTACCTCCAGCTTCGCAGGGAAAGGCGCGAACAGCAGCAGAAACAATTTGACGAACAACAGAAATTCATCAACGATAACCAGGATTTTATCGACCGTTTCCGCGGCACATATTCGAAAACCAACCAGGTACAATCGCGGGTAAAAATGCTCGAAAAGCTTGATATTATTGAAGTGGATGAGGAAGATAACTCTTCGCTGAGATTGAAATTTCCGCCTTCGCCACGCTCAGGGAATTTTCCGGTAATAGTGGAAGAACTTTCGAAAACTTATGGCACGCATACCGTTTTTGCGAAAGCTGACATCACCATACAACGAGGCGAAAGGGTTGCTTTTGTTGGTAAAAACGGGGAGGGTAAATCAACACTCGTTAAGTGCCTGATGAGCGAAATTGATTATGATGGCAAAATGACTTTAGGCCATAATACCATGATCGGCTACTTTGCGCAGAATGCAGCTTCAATGCTTGACGAGGAAACAACTGTTTTTCAAACCATTGATGATGTGGCGGTTGGCGATGTACGGACAAAAATCAAGGATATTTTAGGCGCGTTTATGTTTAGCGGCGACAGCTGGAATAAAAAAGTAAAAGTACTTTCGGGCGGAGAGCGAACGCGGCTGGCAATGATTAAACTGCTGCTCGAACCTGTAAACCTGCTGATTCTCGACGAACCTACCAACCACCTGGATATGAAGACGAAAGATATCCTGAAAAGTGCTTTACAGGATTATGACGGAACGCTTATACTTGTTTCGCACGACCGCGATTTCCTTGATGGACTGGTGAGCAAAGTATTTGAATTCGGAAACAAACAGGTGAAAGAGCATTTAGGTGATATAAACAGTTTCCTGACCAAGAAAAAACTGGATAATCTGCGGGAAATTGAGCGGACGGGCAAGAGGTAGGAGGATTGAGTTTGTTGAGACGGACAAGGAGACAGGGTGAGCGAGAGACAAGGGGATAGGGAGACACGGGGACAAGGAGAAATGGGGAGGGGATTTGGGATTTGGGAATTGGGATTCGGGAATTGTGATTCGGGAATTGTGATTCGGGACTTGGAATTTGGTTTTTGGGTTTTGGCATTTGGATTTTGGCATTTGGTATTTTGCCCCCTTTAACTTTTATATAGGAATAGAACCACGAAGAGGTTAAGCGAGTTATGGACTTTTTTAAGTATTTTTGCAGGATAAAGGTGAATTCTGTTTTTCCATGCGGTTACTTTGGGTCATTTTTATTTCGTTACTGGTTTTTACCTCTTGCCAACAGCAGGAAGTAAAGGTTCCGGATGCTGCGCCAAAGCAAACGCCCTTAGTGATCGATTACCCGGCAGGGATAATGATCTCGCATGAAAACCAGGTTTCGGGGCCGGCAAACCATAATATTTCCATTGCTGAGAAAATTCTTTTACCACACCGGATTCCGGTGCTCGATACCAACTCAAAAGATCTGGTTTTCGTTAAAACCAATGGCGACAGGATTACTGTTACCATGCATGAACTTGCCGGGAAATACGATATCATTCTCTTTAATGCCATTAACAACCCTGTTCCGCTAAGGTTAGCTGATTTACAGGGTGCATTTGGAAAAATTTTCAATCTTCAATCGGAGAATATTACTTCTGAAACGGTGCATGCCGAAGTCAAAGAAATTCATAGTACTTCCATTGATACAAGTTCTAAAAAAACGATCAGGGAACGGCTTTCAGCTCTTAACAGCCGCGACAAAAGAGTTATTCTTACAACCGCTGATACCTCTGCAAAAGAGTTTGCCGAACGAATAATTCCGGGCGTTCAATGGGTGCAGCACCGAGTGGATACCCGTAGCATTCTGAGGATAAATTTCGAGAATGATCTGATCACATACGCGAATACCGACCGTTATTTTACCAACGGCGTAGCATTCGAACTTCAGGCCGCATGGCTGGGACGTTCCGCAGTGATGAACAAACTGATGATTCCATACAGGCACAGTGCCTTTATAACGTATAACCTGAGCATGGTTCAGGACATGTACACGCCTACCGACACCCGCGTTGCGCCTGCTTTGAACCACGACCGGCCTTATTCGTCATACCTTTACTTTAGTTTTGGCAAAACCATTGCTGATCCTGTCCGCAAGCTAAAAATGGCTTCGCAACTTGATGCCGGATATATCGGGCCGTATTCGCCGGGATCGTATATGCAGACGCTTGTTCACAACACCTTCCCGACCAACGATGTTCCGCTTGGCTGGGAAACACAGATAAACACCGATGTGATATTGAATTATTCGTACAACATACAAAAGGCTTTGGTAAACAAACAAAATTTCAGTTTACTGGCTGGTGCCGAAATAGAAGCCGGAACTCTGTATAACAATGCCGGTGTAAAAATGGAAATGCAGGCAGGCAAATTTGAACCTGTTTTCGGAATTACCGCTGATGAGCAGTGGCCGAAGCTTCAATACTATTTCTTTGCAAAAATGCACACCGGTTATGTTGCTTACAATGCGTTATTGCAGGGAGGAATGTTCAACCACAATAATATTTTTACGTTGAAAGGCAACGAAATACAAAGGGTAGTAGGCGGTGCCGAAGCCGGTATTCATTTTAGCTACAAAGGCACGGGAATTGAAGTCGCGCAGCATTACCTTTCACCCGAATATAAAGGCGGATTCTGGCATAAATGGGGAAGATTAAGCCTTTTGTTTAAATTGTAATATCAGCCAAACAAATGATTTTCTGATCTGTATATCGAAATTACTTTACTTGATTTTCCTGCCTTAACCATACTTACCGAACACTCATTCAGAAAATATTTATAGCTAAAAGAACCGTTTTTCACTGGTAAACTTCTCTTTTCCTTCACAGACCATGACCTCCACCAAAACTTCCAATATCAGTAATCATACATTTTTCTTTTTTCTAAAGAAACGGATCATGCATGTTACATTACTTCTATCGGCAGCTTTGTTGCTTTCGATACTGCCATTTAAAACATCGGAGAGCTCGTCGCAGGTACCGTCGTTACAGGCAAGCCATGAACTGACATTGATTTTCGCCGGCGATATTATGCAGCATATGCCACAGGTGGATGCGGCATGGAATGAAGATCTGGGAATGTATATTTACGATTCATGTTTTCAACATATCAGTCCCTGGCTTTCGGGTGCTGACCTGGCTATTGCAAATCTCGAAACTACTTTCGATGGCAAACCATACAGCGGTTATCCTGCTTTCAGTTCGCCCGATGCGCTGGCAACAGCAATGCTTAATGCCGGAATTGATATCGCCGGCACAGCCAATAACCATAGCTGCGATCGCGGACGAAGCGGCATTGAACGCACCATCAGCGTACTCGACAGCATTGGAATACTTCATATGGGAACATATCTTAATGCTGAAACCCACACCAAATCAACACCACTGATTATTAACACAAAAGGGTTCCGGTTGGCATTCCTTAATTATACCTATGGTACAAACGGGATTCCAGTGCCGGCTAATAACGTTGTAAGTCTTATAGAAAAGGACAAAATGCAGGCAGAATTAAATGCAGCAAACGATTCGGCGGTCGATTTAACCATTGTGTTTATACACTGGGGTGAGGAATATCAGCGGCTGCCAAATGCATTTCAAAAAGACATTGCAAATTTCCTTTTTACGAATGGTGCTGATATTATTATTGGATCGCATCCTCATGTTGTGCAACCTATGGAATGGCATAAAGCCGACAGTATAAAAAATGAAAGACTGGTTGTATGGTCGCTGGGTAATTTTGTTTCGAACCAGCGGAAAAGATATACCGATGGAGGAACCCTGTTTTCGATCACATTGCAGAAAGAATCAGGCAAAACAAGTATTAAAGATGCCGGCTATCAGCTTACCTGGGTGTATAATCCGGTACAAAACCATAAAAAGCAATACTACATCCTACCGGCTGCACGATACGAAACCGATACTTTGTTGCTCGACAAACAATCGCAGATCGATTTAAAAACATTTCTTACTGATTCGCGCGAATTGCTTGACGCCAACAACGTTATGGTCAGGGAAATAAAGTAAGCTGTCAGTTCCCGATAGGTTTATGCAACGCCTTTAGTATAATCATCCTGCAGATAGCCAGTTCAATATTTATTACTATTCAGGAGTTGAAAGTCGTATATTTGAAGTGCTGAAGATTTTTATGCTAAAACTTCATGATATCATCCCTTCATGTGTCACCTTTGAAATAAGGAAACCAGACATGTAACGAAAACTAAAAGTTGCTATATTTGGAAACATAAACTATCTTTGTATAAAAAATAAATGCAAAAGTTTCAAACCAGATTTTTAGAAGAAGCTGATAAGTTCATTTCAGAACTCGACTCTAAAACTGCTAAGAAAGTATTCTATAATATTGACCTTGCTGAACAAACTAGCGACCCGAAACTCTTCAAAAAACTTCAAAGTGACATTTGGGAATTTCGAACAATATTTGCTGGAATTCAAATCCGGCTTCTTGCTTTTTGGGATAAATCGGACAACACCGATATTTTAGTTTTTGCAACTCATGGGTTCATAAAGAAAGTGGACAAAGTTCCCAAAAAAGAGATTGAAAGAGCTGTAAGGATCAAAGAACAATATTTTGAAAACAAACTAAAGAAATAAGCAATGGAAAAGTCAGAAATTAAATCATATTCACTTGCCGAAATGAAAGATAAATATATCGGTAAACTTGGCACTGAAGACCGAGACCAATACGAGTATGAACTTCGGATGGACGTTTTGGGAAAAATGATTAAAACGGCCCGACAACAGCGGAATTTGACACAAGAACAATTAGGAAAGCTTGTTGGCGTGCAGAAATCTCAGATTTCGAAACTTGAAAGCAATACTAACAGCGCAACAATTGACACAATTTTGAAAGTTTTCAAAGCTCTTAAAGCAGACATCCATTTCAACGTAACACTTGAAAAAAATTATGTTCAACTTGTTTGAAAAAAGGCGAACGCATAACAAAATTATATGGAAACCAAAAACGAATTAAAACTGGCAGTATTAATTGATGCCGACAACGTTCCTTACGCCAATGTGAAGGAAATGTTTGAAGAAATTGCAAAATATGGCACTCCTACTTTTAAACGCATATATGCCGACTGGACAAAGCCAACCGTAACAGGCTGGAAAAATGTACTTCTGGAGAATGCCATTACGCCGGTGCAGCAATACAGTTATACAACCGGCAAAAACTCGTCGGACAGTGCGCTGATCATTGATGCCATGGATATTTTGTATACCGGCAAAGTGGATGGTTTTTGTATTGTTTCCAGCGACAGCGATTTCACCCGGCTTGCTACACGACTGAGGGAAGCAGGGATGAAAGTTATAGGGATAGGTGAAAAGAAAACACTGAACCCGTTTATTACCGCTTGTGATAAATTTATATATATCGAAATCCTGAAACCGGAAGCAACAGCACAGGTGGAGAAAAGTACAAAAAGGGCAACAAAAACCTCTAATGTCGCTAAAAACCAACCACTCAATAAAATAGATCCACTCGTAATTAAACTTTGTGCCGACAGTATTTCGGACCTCGCTGATGAAAATGGCTGGGCATTCCTGGGTGATGTGGGTAACCTGATGCTGAAGAAAAAACCAGATTTCGATCCGCG
>CAZOXJ010000008.1:7134-38018 GCA_964583325.1 uncultured Lentimicrobiaceae bacterium | reverse complement strand
TACCTTATTCCAACCCCGTTAGGCGAAACTGGCTTCGATGCCGGACTTCCGGCTTATAACATGCAGATTCTTCGAAACATCGATACTTTTATTGTTGAAGAACTGCGCACAGCACGCCGGTTTTTGCGTAAGGCCGGATATGACAGAGATTTTGAAACAGTTACTTTTTATCTTTTAAACGAACATACTCCGGATGACGAGGCAGCTGGCATGCTCGAAAAATCCATGACAGGAAAGCATACCGGACTGTTAAGCGAAGCAGGATTGCCTTGTATTGCTGATCCGGGCAATATCGCCGTAAGGCTGGCTCATCGCAAAGGAATCAGGGTAATTCCACTTACCGGTCCCTCGTCAATTATGCTTGCGCTGATGGCTTCGGGCCTGAACGGACAGAATTTCGTGTTTCATGGCTACCTGCCGGTTAAACCCGACGAACGGGCCAAAGCACTCCGCGAACTGGAACAGGGCGTATCGCGAAATAACCAGACCCAGATTTTTATTGAAACTCCTTACCGGAACCTGCAAATGCTCGAAAGTATTTTAAAGACCTGCCATCCTAACCTGGTACTCTGCATTGCTGTAGACCTAACGCTATCAACCGAATGGATCCGCAGTATGACTGTCAGCGAGTGGAAAAAACAAAAACCGGAATTACATAAAAGACCGGCGGTATTTTTATTGGGAAGCTGGTAGGCGGGAAGAAGTGAAGAGTGAAGAGTGAAAAGTGAAAAGTGAAGAGTGAAGAGTCTTGCTTCGCTTCGCTCGCAATGACAGTGAAGAGTGAAGAGTGAATAGTGCATAGTGAGAATGTAAACAATCCAATTGGCTGAAGTTGCAATTTGATTAGTAATTACAGAATTGGTTACGGAACTCTATATTTTATCTACGGTCATGCATAAAAAAAAATCCCGGTTTGTATTCCGATACAAAAGCATCTGAATACAAACCGGGAATAATTTCAATACTATCTCCTAATGATGATGACCACCAGCTCCGTGAACATGGCCATGGCTGAGTTCTTCGGCTGAAGCTTCGCGCACATCAATTACTTTTCCGGTAAAATGAAGAGTATTGCCGGCCATAGGATGATTGAAATCCATACGCACGGAATCATCGCTTACGCTTACCACAGTTCCCTGCAGCATATGTCCCTGGTCGTCGCGCATAGGAATTACATTACCAATGGTAAGTAACTCATCATCTGTTTTGCCATCGATCATAAAAATACTTTTTTCGAGATCGATAATTGCATCCTGGTCCATTTCGCCATAAGCGTCAGCACTTGCAAGAGTAAACTCAAAAGCGTCGCCTGTATTAAGTGTGCTGAGGTGATCTTCGAACTTTGGAAGCATCTGGCCATTTCCGTAAAGGAATACCAAAGGATCGCCGGCCCTTGTTTCTTCGATGATTTCACCATTCGCATTGTCGCGTTTCAGCACATAACTGAGAGAAACGACTGTGTTTTTTGTGATTTGCATTCGTATGATTTTAAAAGATTAAGAAATGAATTAACAAAGTTTGACAAGTATAGTTTCGTTGAAAGTATTATTATTCTGTTTCCACAGCTGTTGAGTCCGCGTCAGTGGCCAGCGAATCTGCTTTTGGCCAAGGCGTTTGGCAGCCATAGGGTTTGTCGATTTTAATGTCAGGTTTTGAAAATTTCTGCCTGTATTCCTTCAGGGATTCATCCTTCAGTAAATTAGCCATAAACTTGCCATAAATAGGCTGTGCTGTTCGCAAACCCTCGCCCAGGTGTGAAGTCCGGAAATGTATCGATCGGTCGTCGTTACCAACCCAGCAACCGGCAACCAGACCTGGAGTTACGCCTACAAACCATCCATCGGTATAATCGGAAGAAGTGCCGGTTTTACCGCCAAACTCAGTTCCGAAACGAAAAATATCGTATTCCCACAATCCTTGGGTTGTTCCTCCTGGCTCGGTAAGTCCGGAGCGAAGTAAAACGCTCATCAGGAAGGCTGTTTGAGGATTAAGTACCTGTTTTTTAGCCGGTAATGCTTCGTATAATACTTTTCCGTTTTGATCTTCGATACGGGTAACCAGCACCGGCTCTACCAGTGAACCACCATTCACGAAGGTACAATACGCATTAACCATTTCTTCAAGTGTAACGTCACTCGATCCAAGGCAAATGGAAGGTACGTCGGCCAAATCGGATTTAATTCCCATCATCTGCGCGTATTCTATAACCTTGCGCCAACCTATCTTTTGCGTTAACTGAACAGCCACTGAGTTTACCGATCGGGCAAAAGCATGTTTCAATGTCATTGTTCCGGCATGGCTATGGTCAACATTATTAGGGCGCCACTCCTTTTCCTCACCGTTTTCGGAGTACTTTATCGAAACAGGCTGATCTGTAATCACATCGCAGGGGCCAAACCCATTATCAAATGCTGCCGCATAAACAAATGCTTTAAAAAGAGATCCGGGTTGCCGTTTCGACTGGTTAACATGATCGTACTTAAAATATTTAAAGTTTATGCCACCAACCCATGCTTTAACAAAACCGGTGCCTGGCTCCATGGCAATAAAACCGGTTTGGAAAAAATTCTGGTAATATTTAATCGAATCGAGAGCCGACATAGTGGTATCGCGTTCGCCATTGAAAGTAAAGACCTTCATCGCATGCTTTTGACTTAGTGCCAACCGGATGCTGTCACTGCCTTCCCCATACCGGGCTATAAGCTTTTTATACTGAGGAAGTTCAATTGCTTTCTTAAGGAAATAATCCTTAATTTCCTTTCCGTTTTCATCAATCCAGGGTCTTACAGCATCTTTTCCTGACTGGTTAAATACACGTTGCAGGTTTTTCATATGACTGGCAACAGCCTCTTCGGCGTATTTCTGCATACGCGAATCGATGGTTGTATAAATTTTCAGGCCATCAGTCCAAACATCAATACCCGTTTCTTTACTCCATGGCTGGAGGTCGCGGACAATAGCATCGCGCAGGTAAGTCATATTTCCTTTCGAGAAACTTTTACGTTGAAATTTGAGTTTTAGCGGAAGCTCTGTGAGTGAATCTTTTTCTTTAGTGCTGATATATCCGTATTTTTCGAGCTGGCTTATTACCTGATTGCGCCGTATTTTCGAACGTTCAGGATTTGCTACCGGGCTGTAAGATGAAGGAGCCTTTAACAGACCAACCAAAACAGCAGATTCATTATAAGTAAGTTCCGAAGGTTTTTTACTGAAAAAAGTAGAAGCTGCCGAGTTGATGCCAAAAGCATGGCTGCCAAAATCAACCGTATTAAAATACATCATAATGATGTCCTCTTTCGAATAATACAACTCTATTTTTACAGCATTAATCCATTCTTTAGCTTTACTTATCAAGGTTGAAACAAATGGTATCGATCCGAGTGGACCCGTCGAATAATCCTTGCGCGTTTTAAAAAGATTTTTAACAAGCTGCTGCGTTATGGTACTTCCTCCCCTCCTGTCGCCTTGCACAACCGACCATGCAGCCGCAAAAGTCGCCTTAATATCGACGCCGTTATGTTTATAGAATCTTACATCTTCAGTTGCTATAAGTGAATTTATAAGGTTCTCAGGCAGATCTTCGTATACGGCAGGAGTACGGTTTTCGGTAAAAAGAGTACCAATCATTTTTCCATCAGCCGAATATATCTGCGATGTAATACTGATATCCGGATTTTTAAGTTCCTTAATTTTCGGGGAACTGCCGAACAGCCATAAAAAATTTATATCGATAGCCAAAGTGAGCATAAGAAAGAAAGCAAGACTATAAATACCCACCAACACAGCCTTTAACCAAAATGGTGCTTCGCGTGGAATGCGAATCCAGGTCCTGATAAAATTTCGTGTTCCGGAAAATACCTTCAGCGCTTTCTCACTGAGGAAACTTACCCTGCTTCGGAGGTTACTGTCGTTCATTTGATGGAGCTATCTTCCCTGTTAAATTTTGCTGCAAAAATACTCCATTTTTGGTTTACTTGCTTACATCAATATACAATGGGTACATCAGGATTTCCCGGCTTCATTTAAAGCTGTAAGACGCTGTATAAGGGTAGGATGTGAATAATGAATAAACACATACCAGGGATGTGGGGTGAGGTTACTCAGGTTTTTTACCGAAAGACGCTTCAATGCTTCCTGCAGAGCACCTGGATTCGAAAGCCTTAATGCAAACCTGTCAGCTTCAAATTCATGCTTTCGCGAAACTGAATTAAACAGAATGCCCAGAATTGTTGACACAGGGCTGTACAATATTCCGAAAGCAATAACCGACATATGAAACGAAGCAACCGATGCCCCAAGTGCATACGATGGTAAAGGACTTTTCAATAACAGAGAGAGCACAAAAAGCAACACACCCGTTTGCATTACACCTGTTACAAGCCCTTTAAGTACATGTTTCTTTTTATAATGTCCAATTTCGTGAGCAAGCACTGCTGTAAGCTCGTCAACGCTGTGTTCATTAACAAGTGTATCGTAAAGCACAATGCTTTTCTTCCGGCCAAAACCGCTGAAGTAGGCATTTCCGCGTGTACTCCGCTTCGATCCATCCATGATGCTGATGTCTTTCAGATTGAATCCTGCAAGAGTTGCAACTTTCTCAATGGAATCGCGTAGTTCGCCGGCAGGAAGCGGGATTAGCTTATTAAAAACAGGAACCAGCAATGTGGTGTAAAAATAACTGATAAATAATGTAAAAGCTGAAATGCTGATCCATGCCAGTACCCAAAACCATGCGCCCGATTTTTCGTAAATAAATATGATGAGCGCCAGTATGCCTCCTCCGATTAAAGCTCCGAGCAGCCAGCCTTTCAGTTTATCAACAACATATGTTACAGGCGTTGTTTTGTTGAAACCAAACCGCTCTTCGATTACGAAAGTATGATAAAGATCGAGCGGAATACTCAACAGGTCAGATGCCAAAACAAGAATTCCAAAAAAAAGAATTGCCTGTAATATTGCGGATCCTGTAAAATTTATCACTAAAGCATCGAGCCAGGCAAAACCACCCAGGAACAACATGAACAGAATAACCACAAATGATAATACATCCGAAATAAGCCCAAAACGGTAATTGACACTTTCGTAATCCTGCTGTTTGCTGTAGGTTTCTTCATCGTAAAACCCCTTTAATTCTTCAGGAAGTTTGTTGCTACGCGTGGTAGTATTAAGAAAACTGATCCACTGATCGAATATAAAACCAGCAATTGTAATGACAATGAGAATATTGAAGAGAAGCTGCGGAGTCATCTTGTTGGTTATTGTGGTGGCTGTTGGTTATTAGTTAATGGAAAATGGTTTATGAAAAATCGAATCACTAAACCCATACATCACATTTCACTTTACTCTTTTCTCTGTCATTGCGAGTGAAGCAACACTTTTCACTTTTCTCCTAACTCTCCTTTAATAGCTCCCGTTCCTTTTCCGGATAAACCATTCTGCTGAAAGTAATAAAAGCAGAAGTATTAAAAAAGGAATAAAGCTTACCAGGTCAGTATAGCGCTTTTGAGTATAGGCAATGGTTTTAAGGTCATCGCGCGCAGCTAAAAGCTGCTCAATCTGATCCAGTTGCGAAGGGTAAACCATTTTGCCACCGTTGCGAACAGCCATATTGTTAAGCAGAACATGGTTGGCGACTGTGTTCAACGATTCGATGTTCAGCGACATAACGGTAAACAATCCTGCTTTCTGGAATGCCTTTCCGGCAAAAGAAGTAGTAGCTTTAAAGGAATATTCACCCGGTGGCAGGTTACCTGCATTCAGGTAATAGGCATTGGAAGTACGGGTGAAGGAATAAGGGTAATTTTTATTATTTTCATCTGTGATGATAATGCTTACCTCAGGATCATTAACAAGCTGATAACTATCATTATAGAGTTCAGCATCAATTTCTATCGCTTCATTTTCATTAAAATTATTTTTCAGCATAACCCTGAACTGACTTTTATCTTCCTTTACAGCAAGGTATTGGATAATCCTGGTGAACAGCTCGTCAAAAGCCACCTGGTCGCCGGTTTTTATGAAATTCGACAAACGCCATCGCCAGATTCCTTCGCCTGTGATGGTGGCTGATTTCCGATCGACTCCCTGGTTGAAAAGAATTAAAGGAATACGTGTATTTACACTTCCGATTTTCTGATAAAGTAAAACCTGCGAGGCTGTGCCCGGCTTGTATTGACTGAATGGAACATGCAAAGGCGGAAATTCGGGAATCATCCGGCTTATTTCGGGGGCCAGCGAAAAAAGGCTGAAATCATTATTTAATATTGCGGTAGCTTCGTTGAACGAGCTTTTAGTCTCAGGGATCATCAAGCCTGTCATTAAGCTGTTGTATGCCTGAATATTCGATTGTGTTCCTAAAATATAAAGGACCGGAACTGTTGATGATTTCAACTGATTGGTAACCTGAAATCCTACATCGCTCAGCGAAGGAATCTGGTGCATAATAACCAGGCTGTATGAAGCGATAGAACCATTAAAATCGCTGAGCATAAAATTATCGACCGAATAATTCCGGTTCTTTTCAATTGCCTGTTTCAACGCGGCAATATCAGGATGAGGCGCTGCTTGCAGAAGAAGAATTTTTTGCCGTCCATCAAGCACTTCAATAAAAATATCCTGGTAATTATTCAGGGTACTTATTTCACCGTTTACAGGTGCAACAGAAACACGGTAACGCTGCATACCCGGCTTTGATGCTGTAAGCGTTGTAGTAAATGTTTGCGTAAAACGCTGATTGTTAACGTTCATATTAGCCGAAAACAACTGCTGCCCGCCTGACGAAACCGAAATTTTACTTTGTGAACCTTCGCATTTATGAGCAGAGATAGTGATTTCGAGCGGGAAATCGTTTCCTGAAAATGCGATACGATTGTAATTTACCCTTGAAATCACAATATCTTTCTGCTGGGTGGTATCGCCCATTGCTACGGTATAAATGCTGTAAGGAGCATCTGCGGAAGCATAAAGAGGGTCAGCACCGCGGTTGTAAATCCCGTCGCCGGCAAGTACAAGCGCCGCCAGGTTCCGGTTGGAATACCGATCTTTTATCTCCGAAAACAACCCAGCCATATCGGTCTGTTTCTCCGAAAAGGACGAATTGAGGCCTTTCGAAAGCTTATCGCCGAAAGTATAGGTTTGAACATCGTATTTTTTCGAGAGTTTATCGGCAAGATTTTTAAACTCAGCTGTAAATTCACTTCTATAATAAGCTGAATCACCTCCCATTGCAATGGAACCGGAATTATCAAGGGCAAGCAAGACAATTGGTTTTTCGGTATATCGTGAAGTGCTTTTTAACAAAGGAGAAAGCAGCAGAAACGCAATTAAAGTAACAACGGTTCCACGTATAATTGCCAGAATACGCGTAGTAAGACGATTAAAATCGTTGTCCTTTTCGCGGAAATAGAGTAGTGTTGCATAAGCCGACCCGGCTAAAATACATAGCAACAAAAACCAGACAGGATATAAAGTAATAAGCGAAAATCCCACAACAGTGAAGGGTTTTATGAATAACCCCGCAAAGGTCGCAAAAATTTCGCTTACTCAGGTATTAAAAGGGATATGAACAGAATGCGAACTCCGTTTTCCCACTTTCAGTTCAGTTATTTACTTACTTCAATAAGTACTGTGCTTGCAGCCAGTTTTCCTTTTTTATCGAAAGTTTCAGTTTTAACATTTCCAACACCCATGTTTACATACTCTGTTACTGTAGAGGCAATCTTAAACATAAGCTTTGTCTCAATGTCATAGGTAATTTTGTAACATTCGAAAGTACCCGCAGGCACTGTTACCGACTCGGTTCCAACAACTTTTCGATTGGATATACTTATTACCATATTCATAAGGTTAACACCACCGGTAGCTGCCGAAATGGTGATGTTAGCATCGGGCAGAACTTGTCCGGCTATCAGCACGGAAGGATACATCATATCATTTGCATCAACACTTATTTCCATATCTTTAAAACCTTCCATCGATTTGGGATCAATTAAACTCTGCATATCCACATAAAAATTACCATCCTCGCACCTCATTTCAAATTCGCGTGTTGTAAGGTTGTTTTTTGCGTCCGCATATTCACCTTTAATTTTGTAGAGCGTAGTGGATCCAAGCGTACTCACGTCGAGGCAGGTTGTGCGGTTAGTGCCAGTTACTTTGCCTTTGGCATCAAGGTTCTGATAGGCCAATACCATGCCTTTCGACATGCTGTAATACCCGCAATCCTGCGCGGAAATAACGCCTGACAATACAAATGCCAATGCAATAACGAATAAAATTCTTGTTCTTTTCATAGTTAAATTTTTATTACTGATTTAGTTAAACAAACTTAGAACAAAATTATTTACATAACATGCATTTTAAAAATATTTTCCTGCTGAACTGGATCTCAACTTCTTCTTTACAATTTTAAGAACAAGAGTTTAAAATATTTTTTTATTTAGGTATTACTGTACTTAAATTATTATATATCTTTGCAAAGAATTATTCTAAATAAGAATAATACTCCGGGACTAAGGCATATACAAAAAATATAATCATTAAAACATTTGAAAATGAGTGAATTAATCAACAATTCGGAAAACAGGAAAGAGCTTCTCAAACACATGATTTTACAATTGCACAAAGGCGAAGCCCCCGAAGCAATTAAAGCTCAACTTACCAACCTGTTAAAAGGAATTCCTTATGATGAAGTGGTAGAAGTAGAGCAGGAACTGATCAAAGAAGGTTTACCTGTGGAAGAAGTACTGAAACTTTGTGATATTCATGCCATGGTACTGGATGGGAATATTGACCATACCGATGCTAAAATAATTCCCCCCGGGCATCCGGTTGATACTTTTAAGAAAGAAAACCGCGAACTCGAAAAACAAGTTTTACAACTTAAAAGCATTTTCGAGTCGGTGAAAAACACCGCATCATCCAATGCAGATGAAATTCTTGACGATTCGGTCATGAAAATGCTTACTCTTTTTAATTCGCTCATGGATGTAGACAAACATTACAGGCGTAAGGAAAATCTTTTGTTCCCTTTTCTTGAATCCAAAGGAATCACCGGCCCTCCGACGGTAATGTGGGGCAAGCATGATGAAACCAGGGCTTCGCTGAAAAATGCCATCGAAGTACTTCAAAATTCACAAGGTGCAAATGCCGCTGAATTAGTTGACATTATCAGCATCGTGTTGGAGCCCGCATCAAAATCGGTAACCGATATGATTATGAAAGAGGATGAAATTCTCTTCCCGATGTCGATGGACGAACTTACCGACCAGGAATGGTATGAAGTTTTACAACAGACCAACGAAATCGGATATTGCCTTTTTGATCCTTCTGATGAATGGCTTCCGGAAAGCGTAGATCCAACAGCTGGTTTACAGAACGAATTCGCCGGGGGCATTGTTCGTTTGCCCAGTGGCAGCTTTACTATTGAAGAACTCACCGTATTGCTTAATACCTTGCCAATAGATGTAACTTTTGTGGATAAAAATGACAAAGTGAAATTTTTCACCCAGGGCGAACACCGTATTTTCGACCGAAACAGGGCAATTTTGGGTCGCGATGTACGCATGTGCCATCCACCACACAGCATGCATATAGTGGATCAGATACTGAATGATTTTAAAAGCGGCAAAGAAAAAGCTGCACCCTTCTGGATTCAGATGGGTCCGAAGTTTATCTACATAACCTACTTACCGCTTCGCGACAAAGACAATAACTACCTGGGAACCATTGAGTTTTCGCAGGATCTGACCGAACTCAGAGCACTTCAGGGAGAACAGAGGTTACTTTCGTACGGCAAATAAAAAGAACCGGCGTAGCGAAAAATCCGTAAAGCAGAAAGAAATTCTACACATGGAACACAAATTAAGCTAACAATTCCGGATCTGAAACCTGAAACCAGAACCGAACGCAGTGAGCTCAGCGAAGCTAAACCTGAAACCTGAAACAATTTTATGACTTCTCCCCTCATCACTCCACAAACCCGGATAGGCGAGTTTCTGGATAATTTCCCTGAACTGGAGGAATTGCTTATTAGCCTCTCCCCTGCTTTTCAGAAATTAAAAAACCCGGTACTGCGCAGAACCATCGGGCGGGTGGCAACTTTTCAGCAGATAGCCGTGGTTGGTAACGTGCCCATCGAAACAATTATAAACACCTTGCGGAAAGCCGCAGGACATAACCTTACAAACAAAATTATGAGCGAGCAAACCAATTTTAATGTAAAACCTGAATGGTTTAATGAATCTGTGATCATTGAAACACTTGATGCACGTGAAATGCTGCAGGCCGGCCAACACCCTTTGGCTGAAGTACTCGGTAAGACCTCGGAAATGAAAGCGGGGCAGATTTTTAAAATGATAACTCCGTTTACACCCATGCCTTTAATTGAAAAAGTAATGGACAAAGGGCTTGCAGCCTATGTGCAAACGATTTCGGAGGCTGAAATCCACACCTTTTTCTATAAAGAGTAACATTGGATATACTCCGGATTTACTGCCTCATTTTTTAAAATTAAGCTCCATTCATCGGGTATGCAGAGAGTCACCCTTTGAATGGGGCTATTGATTTTAATGACTTAACAGAAGCATTCAAAACACGTATCTTTGCACAGAAGAATTCAAGTATCAAGAAAATTTCACAATGATTGCGAAAACTCCTGCACCTCCTTATTATGCTGTTATTTTCACCTCTGTCAGGACTCCCGGTGATAACGGTTACCTGCAAATGGCTGAAAAAATGCTGGAACTTGCACAAGAACAGGATGGTTTCCTGGGTATAGAATCAGCACGGGAGGAATTGGGAATTACAGTTTCGTATTGGCGCGACCTCGATTCGATTAGAAAATGGAAAGAAAACGGGGATCATAAGTTCGCACAGCAAAAAGGAAAAGACGAATGGTACCAGACTTTTGCAACCCGGATATCAAAAGTAGAACACGATTACCAGTATTACAGGGGCATTGAAGACTAATGAATTCAGTAAAAAAAGTGACACTCAGGTACCTGGTTAACATTACTTTACAAAAAGAAATAGGGAAATGAAAAAGCTTGCCCACGCTTTGGTATTTTATTCCACGGTGCCCTTATTGTTTTTTTTCTCCATTCTCCCCTGGGGGGTTCTGTTTTTCCTTTCGGATATCTCTTTCATTCTTTTGTACCATATAATTGGCTACAGGCGGAAGGTAGTAAAAATGAACCTCCGCCATTCTTTTCCCGAAAAATCAGTTGAAGAACTCAAAAAGACAGAATTCCTTTTCTACCGCTACTTTACAGATATGATATTCGAGATTGTAAAGCTATTTACTCTGAGTCATGAACAGAAAATAGCACGCTGTAAAATGGATAATGAAACAGTAAAACTATTTAAGGATTTGCACGCGAAAGAAAGAAGTGGTATTCTGGTAATGGGTCATTATGGAAACTGGGAATATTGCCCCAGCGGTTTACCCCCGCAAACTGACTTTCAATCGTATGTAATATATCATCCATTGAGTAATCCGTATTTCGACAGGCTGATGTCGCACATGCGCATGCGCACCGGCTGCAAACTCTACACAATGTCCGGCACATTGAAAGGCATGTTGAACAACCGCAACGAACTAAACCTGACAGCTTTCCTGAGCGATCAGTCGCCCAGCACAAAAGGAGCTCACTGGATGCAATTTATGAACCAGGATACTCCTGTGTTTAACGGATCCGAGAAGATTGCGCAAAAACTTGGCATGGCGGTCATATATGGAAGCATGGAGCGAGTCAAGCGGGGAAAGTATGTTTATCATACTCAACTGATTTGTGAAGATGCATCCAAAACAACTCCTGGCGAAATAACGGAGACCCATGTTCGAATGCTCGAATCAGATATTATCAGAAACCCCGAATACTGGCTGTGGACGCACAGAAGATGGAAGCACAAGCGAGTGGAATAAACGGCATTACTACACTGTTTTTAAACAAAATCATTTCGAAAAAGAATGTTCGAAAATTTAAATTTATTATAAATCCCAAATTTTAGAGAACATTACTTCCCTGTTTTGCAAATATTCCTGATCATTCCATTAAAAATAAAAGCGTGAAAAGGAAGCACGGAATACCAGTATAATCTGCCGGCCAAACCATGAGGACGGAATGTGGCAGTTTGATGTAAAATATTTTCTTTATCGATCCTGAATTCGAGCCAGGCTTCACCGGGAAGTTTCATTTCGGCGTACAAAAGAAGACGTTTCTCCTGCTTGTTAGCCAGCAAAACCCTCCAGAAATCGAGCGATGCGCCGGCTGATAAAGTAACAGGGTTTTTACGTCCGCGCCTTAAACCGACACCGCCAACCATTTTATCCAGAAATCCTCTTATATTCCAAAGCCAGTTTCCATAGTACCAGCCGGTACTTCCGCCGAGCATCCAGATATTATCAAGCGTTTGCTGCACATCATTTACTTTTTTCACCTTCGTATCCTTAAAACATCCAAATTCAGGCACTTGTATGTATGATGCTATTCCTGTATCGAGGATATTGCTTCCAAGCGCATCGCTCCAACTCGAAACCACCTGGTTCTGCTCTATCTTGTCAAAAGCAAGTGCTATAGCATCCTCATAACTTAAGAGCCGAATTCCGAGTTGATCAGCAAGGTCGTTTTTACGGCACAAAACATTTACTTTCATACTATCAACCAGGTTCTGTGCTAAAGGGTATGAAATGGAAGTTACAAAATACAACCAGTACGACGATAATTTGGGTGTCATAACCGGAACAATAAATATACTTCGTTTCAATCCGCGCACTCCGGCAAATTTTAGTAACATCTGCTTATAAGTAAGCACATCAGGACCGCCAATATCAAAACTCTGGTTATAAGTATCAGCCCTCAGGATTACACCGTGTAAAAACTCCACTACATTACGAACAGAAATAGGTTGTGATACAGTTTGCAACCAGCGGGGTGCCACCATAACGGGAAGTTTTTCGACCAGGTCGCGCATAATTTCAAAACTAGCACTACCCGAACCTACAATTATTCCGGCACGAAGAGTAGTTAACGGAAATGTTCCGGAGGAAAGAATCTCCTCTACATGCTTGCGCGAATGCAGGTGTTTTGATAGTTCAACTTCATTAACGATTCCGCTGAGATAAATAACCTGCTTCACTTCTATTTCACTCATCTTTTCAGTGAAATTAACTGCCGATAATTCTTCGAGTTTCTCAAAATCGCCCTGCGAAACTGACATCGAATGAATAAGATAAAACGCAACATCAATATCACCGGGGATCAACTGCAATGATTCTTTTTCCAGGAAATTAACCTTAACAACCGAGAGATTATCAGAGTTATACCTGCTGACATCGAAACGGCGGTTATCACGAACGCAACATACTACCTGGTGGCCATCACGTAGTAAAACAGGAAGCAAACGACCTGCAATATACCCGGTAGCACCGGTTAATAAAATTTTCATTCAAAACAGTTTAAATTAGTATGCCACATATTCCGATGGTTAAAGATAGGGTATTAAACACACTCACAGTAATTTTGATTGACAGAGGTTTACTAAAATTCAGAAACCAACATCCATTTCGGCACTTTTGTGATAAACATTGCGTACCAATATCAGAAACTGGAGTAAAAGAAACGAAACAGTGGAACAAAAAATCACAAAAAGTGGAAATATTTTATCTGCTAACATCCTTTAAGAAACAAGAGCTGCAGGAAACAAATACATAAAAGACAAGTTTCCCTCAACCTAAAAATCAAATAAATAGCAGGTAATAACAAATCCTTTTGAGGACGGGACTTGCTTTTGCGTGCAAAATGTTGTAATTTTAATATGCAAATAAAACCACCTACAAACTCATTAGCTGAGCATTAGCCTCTTTCTCTTTTATAAAATCCGACAATCTTCTGCACTACAGGAGATATAATGAAAGGCAAGGAACAGAGCAGTTTACATATACAAATTTCTGCAGATCAGGCAGGAATCGGGACTATTAATGAATATTATTGTTTTAGCGAAAGCTGGACTTTCGCCAGTTACTTTAAATATCCCTTTTATCATGCAAAAGTAAAAAGCAACTGTACTTTACTCCGGATTTTATTATCAGTCTTTACTAAAAACTCAACTGCTAATAACCCCGATTCAATTCAGGGCTATTTAACTTCCTCTCCTACAGTTAAAAAATCCGCTACTACTTGTTAAGGCTATTCCCTGGTTACGAACTTAATACAATGCGCCCCAATTTCAACAAATGGAACTAAACTGTTGTACGACAAAACCAGGCTAAAACGAGTGATAAAGAAAGTTAAAACTGTTAGACTAAAAGGAACATAACAATTAGATGTGAAACATGAAAAAATCAGAAGCAAACCGGACAGTATGTCTTTTTTTTCACATACACCAGCCATTCAGGCTTAAAACATATCGGTTCTTCAATATCGGAGCCGACCGCAAGTATTTTGATGAAGAGAATAACCGAACCATTCTAAAACGCATTGCACTGAATTGCTACCTACCTGCCAATGAGCTGATTATAAACATGGTTAAAAAATACGGATCAGATTTCAAAGTAACTTTCGGCATAAGCGGTATGGCTATAGAGCAATTAAAAAAATATGCTCCCAGGGTTCTTGATAGCTTTCGTCGTTTGTATGAAACAGGAAATATTGAAATGGTAGCTGAATCGTATGCCTATTCGTTGCCAGTACTTACTAATCAGGTTGAATACAGAAGCCAGGTTGAAAAGCACGTGAAAACTATCGAAAGTATTTTTGGATGTAAACCTGTTTCCTTTATGAACGCTAACTTGTTATACTCCAACCGAACGGCTGAATTTGCTCACCAGATGGGTTTCAGAACGATACTTACAGAAGGGGCAAAACAGGTTTTAGACTGGAAAAGCCCTGATTACGTATATGCCAGTAAATCGCATCCTGATATTAAGCTATTGCTCAGGCATTTTCAACTGAGCGACGATATATCTTTCCGTTATTCGATGCAAGGATGGAATCAATGGCCTTTAACACCCGATAAATATATATCATGGCTCAATACACTTGATGCGAATGAACAAGTAGTGAATTTGTTTATGGATTATGGAACGTTTGGCGAATGCCAGAATACAGCCACCGGAATATTCCGTTTTATGCAAACTTTTATTGAAAAAGCCATTGAGTCAGGAAAATGGATTTTCAGAACTGTTTCTGAAGTGGCTGAAAAAGCTGAGCCAGCTGATGTACTGGATATTCCGAACTATATTTCGTGGGCCGACCAGGATCGCGATCTTTCGGCCTGGCTTGGGAATGAACTGCAGCAGGAAGCCGCTAATACATTGTATTCCGCAGCTGAAACGATGGAAAAATGTGACGACCCGGACTTACTGCGCGATTGGTACAGGCTGCAAACCTGCGACCATTTTTATTACATGACAACCAAATACCTGAAAGATGGAGGCATGTACCATTCTTTCAGCCCATACAGTTCTCCATACGAAGCATTTGTGAATTATATGAATGTTGTTTCCGATTTCCTGATCAGAGTGAACGAATATGCCGGTAAACGAGCATTAAATAACATTTTGAAGCAGGAACAAGATGAATACCAGTTAGTAACAATTTAAAAACAACAGCTATGAATCCCATTTTTGATTTAAGAGGAGAACATGAAGCGATGACAATCATTTTGTCAGCAATGAAAAAAATAGCTTCGGATATACATATAAATAATTTAGTTGATCTGTTCCGGATCGGACAGATTATCGAATTTCTACGCACTTTTAATCATAATTCCCATCACGAAAAGGAAGAAAAAATACTTTTCCCGGCTATACTCGAATGCAATATCCCATGGACTATTGACTCAATTGCTCATCTGGTTAAAGAACACTCGCTATTACATAAACATCTTTCCGATCTTGATACACATCTGCATGAATATCTGATTGGGCAAACACTCTCACTCGAAAAAGTTGCTTCGGACCTCACTAAATACATTTCGCTAGCCGAAAACCATATCAGTGTCGAAAACAGCATTCTTTTGCCTTTGGCTGAAAAAGTTTTGGACAAAAAGAAGCAGGAGATAATTTTTATGGATTTCAGGCATATTCAAAATACACAGGTAGGGCACAACAATCACCTTGTGTTCTATATTCTGCTTACCAAATTATACTCAGCTGTAAAAGTTGAATATGCTGAAGAATATCTATAGTTTGTTAATGTATTGCATAGTTTCAAAATAAAAAATGCGTTTTCCCTAAATGGAAACCGCATTTTTTATTTTCTGAAAGAGTGTTTTTATGTGCTCATACCGCCACATACACTTAGTACCTGGCCGGTAACATACCCTGAAAGATCGGACGCAAAGAAAACACATGCCTGTGCGACATCTTCGGGTTTACCACCACGACGAAGCGGAATCTGAGCAGCCCATTCCTTGCGGACTTCTTCAGATAGTTTAGCTGTCATCTCGGTTTCGATGTATCCGGGAGCAATTGCATTGCAACGGATATTACGTGAGCCTAATTCCTGGGCAACTGATTTGGTGAAACCGATTAAACCCGCTTTCGAAGCTGAATAATTTGACTGCCCGGCGTTACCGTTCACACCAACCACTGAACTCATATTGATAATAGAGCCTGATCGCTGTTTAAGCATATACTTCTGCACAGCCTTGGTTAGATTGAAAACTGATTTGAGGTTTACCTTAATTACCAGATCCCAATCCGCTTCGGTCATACGCATAAGCAGGTTATCGCGGGTAATGCCGGCATTATTCACTAATATATCAATGCGGCCAAACTCTTTGGCAATTTCATCGGCTGTACGCTCGCTGTCGTCGAACGAACTTGCATCGGAGGAATAACCAATAGCTTTTACACCAATAGCTTGAATTTCGCGTTCGGTTGCTTCCATGATTTCATCGCGGCGCATATCAGTAAAAGCAATAGAAGCACCCTGTTCTGCAAAAGCGATAGCAATAGCTTTTCCTATTCCACGTGAAGCACCTGTAATCAATGCCACTTTTCCTTCGAGTAGTTTCATGTTTTGTTGATTATTTGTTAACTATTTTTTTTAATTAAGGTTTTAGGGTTTGGGATTTAGGGGTTGAGGGGTAATCTTTATGCACCTTGCCTTGTCGCCCTTCTCCTTGTCGCCTTGTTGCCTCTCTCCTTGTCGCCCCCTCTCCTTGTCACCTTTTCCCCCCTTGTCCTTCTTCTCCGCCAAATCCCCTCGTCCAACTTACGCCCACTTCACCAGGTTAAAATCCATCCGGTGAGGCAATAGCGGGTTTTTAGGTGTTATGCGGAATGCAATATCGAATACCCCTGCCAAGGCAGTTTCTACCTCGATTGTAAAATGTGCCAGGTTACCATCTACTTTATGCAGTTTTAATTCGCGGATTGATTGTGGCTCAGTCATTGCATCATTTTCTTTCTGCCCGGTTACCATTTCGATCATAATATCATCTGGAGCAATATCACCAAGACTCAGTACAAGTTCAGCCTTAAAGATATCGCCAAGATTAAGAGTCTCATAGGTAGGATTCGGGAATAACACATCCACAACCTCGATACCATCCCAGTTACGTATCATCCTGAACTTCCAGGAAGCCAAACGGCGCATAGCTGCGTTATCATCCTCTTTAAGCAAGGCTGAGCGTTGTGCCAGTTTGGTATAGTATTTCGAGTAATAATCGTCGAGCTGACGCTTCATGGTAAAATGAGGAGCAATTCCTGCGATTGTATTTTTTACGTATTTAACCCAGGCATGCGGCACATGGTCATTATCACGATCATAAAATGTCGGAATAATTTCATCCTCCAGGATGTTGTATATGGTTTCGGCATCCAGTTCATCCTGGAATTGCTGATTTTCATACGTTCTCTCTTCTTTCAGTGCCCAACCGGCATCTTCGCGGTAGCCTTCGGCCCACCAGCCATCGAGTACGCTAAAATTAACAACGCCGTTCATTACAGCTTTTTCACCACTTGTACCACTGGCTTCGAGCGGACGGGTAGGTGTATTGAGCCAGATATCAACACCCTGAACAAGTTTCCTTGCCATGGCCATGTTGTAATTTTCCAGAAAAATAATTTTGCTTACAAATTGCGGCATGCGCGAAACTTCTACGATCCGCTTTATAAGATCAGCTCCGGCTTTATCAGCAGGATGAGCTTTTCCGGCAAAAACAAATTGTACAGGTTGTTTTGGATTTCCAAGTATCTGCGCCAGCCTTTCGATATTAGAGAACAGCAGGTGAGCTCGTTTATACGTTGCAAAACGCCTTGCAAAACCTATAGTAAGCGCATTTGGATCGAGTGAATCAACAATCTGGATAACTTGTTTAGGGCTTTCCGAACTGGTTCCCATTGAGTCGGTTAAGCGTTTTTTGATATAACTTATCAGTTCAGTCCTTAAATCCTGCCTTATACTCCATATCCTTTCATCGGAAACGTTGTGAATTTTCTTCCAGTACTCAGGATTCGACTGATCATCAAGAAAAGATGCTCCAAACTCCTGTTTATAAAGCTTTTTCCATTTGGCATTTGCCCATGTAGGGTAATGTACACCATTGGTAACATATCCTATATGAATTTCATTTTCGTAAAATCCATTATACATCGACTTGAACATTTGTCTGCTAACCTGTCCGTGAATACGGCTTACTCCGTTTATTTCCTGCGAAAGCTTTGAAGCAAGAACGCTCATCGAAAATTTCTGGTCGTTCCTGTTTTCAATATGACGTCCGAGGTTCATAAAGGTATTCCACGAAATATTAAGTCGCACAGCATAGTGTGGAATGTAGGTACGAAGCAGATCCTCTGTAAATGCGTCGTGGCCCGCGGGAACGGGAGTATGAGTTGTAAATAAAGTGGAAGCCCTCACCAGTTCAATAGCCTGGAGGAACGACAACTGTTTGTTCTGAACATATTCGCGCAATCTTTCAATACCAATAAAGGCAGCATGACCTTCGTTGCAATGATAAAGATCCGGTTCTACTCCCATGGCTTCCAGCATCCGGATACCGCCAACGCCAAGCAGCAATTCCTGTTTGAAACGATTTTCGAGATCACCGCCGTAAAGCTGGTGGGTAACAAAACGATCGGCTTCACTATTCTCTTCAATATCAGCATCAAGCAGGTAAAGAGGAATACGTCCAACATCCAATTGCCACACTTTAGCATACAGGTTACGACCTGGCAACGAAAGAGTAATCATTAGCCACTCACCGTTTGCATCGCGTACCGGTTTCAATGGTAAATGATTGAACCTTTGAGGGAAATACTGCGGAACCTGCTCACCGTGAGGGGATAATACCTGTTTGAAATAGCCATAGCGGTAGAGCAATCCAATACCACATAATTCAACATTTGAGTCGGATGCTTCTTTCAGGTAATCACCGGCAAGTACGCCTAATCCACCTGAGTATATCTGAACACTTTCGTGAAGACCGAATTCCATGCTGAAGTAAGCGATTGAAGGTTTTCTTTTCTCTACGCCTTTTGCCATGTATTCCTCGAAGTTTTTCATTGCTTCGGTTAATCGCGACATGAAGTCAGCATCCTTTTCGAGTTCCTGCAAGCGGCTGTAACTGAGCGATTCGAGGAGGGCAATAGGGTTATGATCGGAATATTCCCAGCCTTGCGGATCAATAAGGCGGAAAAGATCGGTTGCTTCGCTGTTCCAGCACCAATACAGGTTTCGGCTAAGGGTGAGCAAACCTTTCAAAGCATCAGGAAATACATGATTTACGAGCACTTTGCGCCACTCCGGGTGTGAAGTCTTTTTCCCGTTAACACTGATCACTGTTTCAGCCTGCCGCTTATCGCGGAATAAATCGGAACGGTCAGCAACCTTTTCGAGAGCTACTGAATAGGCTTCTTTATAATAAACCAGGAGGTTGCTCCAAAAAACAGTTTGTGCAAGCGCAATTGCTGATGCCGATATTTTGCCACGAGTGCTTTCCGACATTTTTTCGAATGAGAGAACGACCGAAACAATGTCGTTTACTACTTT
Source organism: uncultured Lentimicrobiaceae bacterium (assembly GCA_964583325.1). GTDB lineage: Bacteria > Bacteroidota > Bacteroidia > Bacteroidales > UBA4417 > UBA4417. The sequence continues at coordinate 18,021 of CAZOXJ010000008.1, read as the reverse complement.
TTCGTTATTCTCATCATTACGGTCAATAACGGTGATACCGCTATCTTTCACTATATTTTTCATCCATAACCCAAAACCTGCCAGCGTAGTGGTTACTGTGGGTACACCAAATGCAAGGCTTTCGAGAGGTGTATAACCCCATGGCTCATAGTAGGAAGGAAAAACTGACAGGTCGAAACCTGGAAGCAAATCATAATAGGTAAGGTTAAAAACACCATCGTTGCCATTGAGGTAACTTGGAACAAAAATGACTTTTACCTGGTCCTGAAGCGAATTAAAAAGGCTGTTCTCCTTCAGTCTGCGCAGAATTGGATCGTAATCAGGCTCAAATAAACCATGAGTAAGGTATTGTTTCTCCTGTGGCCCATCAAAAGAGCCGGATTCCAGTTTTTCGACCAAGCCGGGAACCGGGCCTGAATGATGAGCAGGAATCGTTATAAATGCTACAACCGGATAGGTAAGTTGATTGTTGTTGTTCAGGTTAGCAAGCGCATCGAGAAAAAGGTCGATTCCTTTGTTGCGGAATTCATATCTGCCGCTGTTAATAAGCAGTAATGTATCCAAAGGCAGTGGCTGACCTGTTACCGACTGTGCAACGGCAAGTAATTTCTCCCGGGCAGCAAGTCGTTTAACAGCCAGAGTCTCCTCGTCCATAAACAGAGAATCATCAAACCCATTAGGAGTAATAACGTCAGGGTTACGGCCTAAAAACTGCAAACATTCGTTCGCTGTAAGCTTGCTTACGGTAGTAAAAGCATCACTTTCATTTGCAGCAATAAGTTCGAGCGAATGTTTGGCCATAACATGAAACCGCTGGGCCATGGCATCACCGTTATATTCATCGAAATGGCTATATAACGGCAGGTTATTACCGGCGATACAACGACCAACAACAGTGGCATGAGTTGTAAACACAGTTCCGATTTGCGGAACACGGTCGTTAAGGTAAAGAATTCCACCACCAGTCATCCACTCATGAAACTGAGCAACAATTTTATCCTGTGCGGTCAGACTGAATTCGTAGAAACTTTCAATTACTTTTCCGGCTGCATAGCCGAACAAGGCTGGTTCCAGATAATCCCAGGAACCTGTGATACTGTCAAGTTTGTACTTTTCCCAGAATTCGGCAAGAATTTTGTCCTTGGACGTAAAGTATTGTGTAAAATCAACCAAAATGGCTACAGGACGTCCTTTGATATTCCATCTGCCTATTTTTATACGCAAGCCTTCATTTTCAGCGCGTTCGCGCCAAACACGAAATATGGATTTATCTTCCGTAAATTCAGGATTATCAATGGTTTCCTTCCAAACATCAGGTCCTATAACAATATAGTTATTACCGTATTCCTGCTGAATTACGGGAGCCTTTGTGGCTACCACCGTATGTATTCCGCCAACTTTATTGCAAACTTCCCAGCTTACTTCAAATAAGTAATCGGGCTTTATAGTTTTCTTTTCACTCATATAACTATTTCAGATTCAAATAAATCAGTGCATGTGATTATGAGACAGTGCACTAAAATCAAACCTCTGACTGGTAAAACCAGAATCAGAGGTTTGCAAAAGTAACAATTTTAAAATTAACAGAATTTGAAGTTATTCACAACACATTCAATATTGTGAATAACTAATCCTTTTTTCTTACTTCTTTTTTGCTAAAGAAGTGGCTCTCCCGGCTGGTTTTGCTGCAACCGCTACTTTGGATTTGCCTGCTTTTTTCGCCACAACTTTTTTACTGATTTCAGTAATTCCCTTACTTACAGCCGGTGTTTTGGTTTTGGCTTTTATTGTTTTAACCGATGTATTTTCGGCATATTCGTTTACACGGATCAGGAAATCGGAAAGCACATTCATATAATTAAGGAATGCCTCGTAAGGTGTTCCGTAAGGATTAAAATAATGATGAACAACTCCGTCGCTGAACCATTTTGTACACATGTAGTAAAAATGATCACTTGCCTGCAGGTAGTTCCAGTCGCGGTGCAGGTCGGCATCCTTACAACTTGCCATTACTTCCGAAACTTTGTATAAGCTCGAAAAAGCCTCACTTTGCAGATCGTTGCCTAACCAGGCAGTAACATCGCGTTCCTCATCGGCCCACGAAATAGCGTGAGGACAATCGATACCAGCTACAGGTTGCATATCTTCAGCAATTTCACTTGGAGTGCGGAACGACCATTTACCCGACTTGATAAGCATTTCGGGAAATGCCCTTAAAAACCCAAATATGCCGGTTGATACTTTCTGGTGTTCGCCAAAAGTTTCGTAATCCATGAAAAGGTTTACCAGTTCCTGTTTTGGATCAACATTATGCAGCCAGGTTACATATTTTTCAGCTGTAAGAGGCCACTCGCTCCATTCCTGTTGCGAAAAACGGAAAGTAATATCATCGCTGAGCTGATAATTTCGCAAAAGCAGTTTTAAACGTTGATGCGGGGCACTGCAATAGAGGAAATTAGGACTTTTCCAGCCGAGTAGTTGTTTAGCGCCTTCGGTAAGCATGGTTTTGTAGCCCATTTCGAGCACCTGCCCTGCAATACTGTTAGAATAAACAAGTTCCGTATTACGGAAAGCGGTGGGCGTTATACCGAATATTCTTTTTATGGCTGCAGCGTGTTCCTCAACCTGCCTTTTAAATTCCGATGGATCGTTTAACCCAGCCAGTGAATGCGAATAAGTTTCGGCTAAAAATTCAACGTTTCCGGTTTTGGCCAGGCGCTTGAAACTCTCGAGTACTTCGGGAGCGTATTTGGTAAACTGCTCAATGGCTGAACCGCTGATGCTAAAGGTAACTTTAAAAGCGGAGCCATACTCATTAATCAGACCAAGCAATACTTCGTTAGCCGGGAGATAACAATCGGCAGCAATTCGCCTTACAATACGCTTATTCTGATAATCGTCGTAGTAATAATGATCGGATCCGATATCGAAAAACCGATAGGTCCGCAAGCGAAACGGCTGGTGCACCTGAAAATAAAGACAAACTGACCTCATATATCTTCTTTTTTAAAACTATGGTTAATAAGTATTGGTTACTTTTAGCTAAAGCACCGATTCGTAAACATCGGCAACTTTACGGGCGGCTGATTCCCATTTAAGGTTATTAACCTCTTCGGAGCCAAGGGTAATAAACATATCATTGATCGATTTGTAATGCAAAAGTCCATAAATGGCGTCAGCCATGGCGTCAACATCCCAGAAATCGACTTTCATCACATGGTTCAGTACTTCGGCAACACCCGATTGTTTTGAAATAACAACCGGAACATTGGAGCGCATAGCTTCGAGCGGTGAAATACCAAATGGTTCGGATACTGAGGGCATTACATAAACATCGCTCATTGCAAACATACGGTCAACATTTTCACCTTTCAGGAAACCGGTGAAATGAAAATGCGACGAAATTTTAAGCTTAGCCACACGCTTAATCATTTTTTCCATCAGGTCACCGGTGCCGGCCATAACGAACCGTACATTTTTATCCCGTTCAAGCACTTTGCAGGCTGCTTCTATAAAATACTCAGGTCCTTTCTGAAAAGTAATCCTGCCCAGGAAAGTGACTATTTTTTCGCGCACATGTTTCTCAGCATCAAGCAATTCAGCCTTATCGGGTGGTTCAACCGCATTATGAACGGTAATAACCTTATCGGGATCAATATGATACCTATCGATAACAATGTTCCGGGTAAGATTGCTAACGGTTATAACCCGGTCGGCTTCAGCCATACCTTTACGCTCAATTTCGTAAACATTTTCATTGTAATTTTCGCCTGAGCGGTCGAATTCGGTAGCATGCATATGCACAACCAGAGGTTTTCCCGAAATCTTTTTAGCGGCTACTCCTGCCGAATAAGTAAGCCAGTCGTGGGCATGAATAATATCAAATTCGCTGTTTGCAGCTATTGATGCTCCTACCAGGGCGTAACGGGCTACTTCTTCCATCAGGTCGTGGCCATATTTACCCGAGAACTGGAAACGCTCGGAGAAAACCCTGCTGGATTCTTCCACTTTTACATTCGTATTCGCGGTCACCATTTGTTGAAAATCTTCCGGACCAACATAAGGAATGAGGTTTGAACCAATCTCCATATAAGTAATCTGGTTCCAATATTCGCGGAATACAGGATCATTAATCATAACAGTAACATCGCTGGCATTCACCAACCGCACTGCTTCCTCACTCTCATCTCCGTATGCCTTCGGTACCACAAACTGTACCTCAACCCCATGTTTCAGCAGTCCTTTGGTAAGTCCAAAACAGGCTGTACCAAGGCCACCGGTAATATGAGGAGGAAACTCCCAACCAAACATTAATACTTTCATCGTTTTTCGAATATGATAATTGTTTTATTTTAACTTTTTATTTTTCACAGGTTTCATTGCTTCAAGCATATTATTTACACGGAGCAATTCGGAAATGCTCCATGCTTGTGAAATTGCACCTGAAGGTTTATATGGAGGATCTCCGTCATACAGTTCGGAAACAGTTCCAATGCCATGCTCTGACATCACCTCTTCAAAACCCTGGAAATATTTGGTTATGAACGCCACACCACTTTGTTCGTAAAGTTTCAGCCAGGCTTCGGCAAAATGACCAAAAAGCCATGGAAAAACGGATCCCTGGTGATAAGCCTGATCGCGTTGAACAGGACCGCCCGTATATTCGGGTTTGTAATCCGGATTTTTGGGCGAAAGCGTTCGCAAACCTCGTGGTGTAAGAAGTTCGGATTTAACCCTGTCGAGAACTCCTTTGCGTTGATCTTCGTTAAGTAGTGAATAAGGCAGTGATGCGGCAAATACCTGGTTTGGTCTCACTGATTTATCGCGGAAATCGCCATGCACATAATCGTACAGGTAATTCTTTTCCTGATACCAGAAGGTAGCGATAAATGATTCCGGAATACTTTCGGCAACGGGGGTCCATTCGTTTACAAATTCTTTATCACCGGCTTTTTCGGCCAGTTCGAGTGTAAAACGTATAGCATTGTACCAGAGCGCGTTTACTTCAACAGCTAATCCAATGCGCGGAGTAACAGGTTTACCATCCACTACAGCATCCATCCAGGTAACTGCCGAACCGGTGACTCCTGCATATAATAAACCATTGTCGAGCATATGAATATTATAGGATGAGCCTTCGCGAAAACTGTTCAAAATCAGCTTCATATATCCGCCATAGTGTTTCCACACCATTTTGTCACCACTGTATTTTACATATTGCTGCAAGGTCCAGAAAAACCATAGCGAAGCATCAACTGAATTGTATTCGAGTCTGTTACCTGTTCCGGCATTGGGAAACAAGGGGCCTCTCATTTCGGTGAGGCTGTTATCCAATATATTTTTAAATGTCTTAAAATCGCCCTGAAGCAGAGTAAGGCCAGGCAAGGCAATAAACGTATCGCGGGTTACACGCCCGAAAAAATGAAAGCCTGCAATAATTTCGAATTTCTTTCCACGTTTCACAACAAATTGCTCGGCAGCATTTTCGAGGCAATGCAGATAACTATTGCGTACAATCCGTTTCTTCAACTCCTGATTGTACATGCGGGCAAATGTTTTAGGATCCTCGGCTTCGAGACTGGCCATAAAATAAATGCTTTCGCCAACTTTTACAGGCATTTCGAAATAGCCGGGAGTGTACAAATCTTCAAGTGAATCGTAACCACGTGCCTTCTCCCGCATATAATCAAAATCAAAATACCAGTCCGGAACATGAACATATTCATTCTCCTTCGAAAACTGGAGATGAAGGTGGGGATAACCCAGATACATTCGTACTTTGATCCCATTGGGGATAGTATCATATTTGCGTTCAACATCGTTATTGGCTTTGCTGAGCGAATGAATATTACGGTATGCCATAAAAGGCCTGAAACGCAATTTTGTTGGCGAGTGCGCTTCAACAAGTGTATATTTAATGATGAGGCTGTCGCTTTCGCCGGCAAACAGCATTTCCTTTGTAAGCACCACACCTCCGACCCTGTATGTAACTATAAGGTTAGTATCAATGGAGAAATCAGTAATGTATTTGTGGCCTTTTGGATTGTATTTCTCACCTTTGTATTTATGAATTGCAAGGTTGAATTCCTGATCATGCTGAATCACTGTTTCATCAAGTTGTGAAAGCAACACATGCATACCTCCATCAAGCTGGGGCTGAGGTGTAACCAATAATCCATGGTATTTACGGGTATTGCATCCAATGACGGTAGTAGATGCATAAGAACCGGCCCTGTTGGATCGGAGCATTTCAAGGGTAAGTGAATACTCTAGATTTACCAGTTTCGATTTGTCAAATTTTATATAATCCATAGTATGTCAACTATTTAGCACTTATTAGGTTGGCGAATAGGAAAGAGTGCAAAGGTATAGCATTCTTACATATGAACCAAGTTATATTTATGATAATATGTTTTGTTTGAAAACTTGCTTAAAATTACAAAAATATATTTCGAAAAAAAATATTAATTCGTGTAAAAAAGCGTTTCTGCTGAAGAAATGGTATTAAACTATCTTTGTAACCGCTAAACAGAATAAAATGACGATTAAACAAACCGCAGGGGCTTTTTTTTTCATGATGACTATTACTTTAATGGCCTTATCGGGATGCATGAAAGACGACGAGTTGAACACCGACCCAGCTTTTATGCTTGGCTTCAGCACCGACACTGTGGTGTTTGATACGGTATTTACATCTGTAGGTTCAAGCATGCGCTCGCTGGTTATCCGGAATACAGGAGACAACAAGATAAATATTTCACGGATTTCGCTTGCCAGGGGAAAATCATCCCCTTTTCGCCTGAATATTGACGGCACTGCTACAGAAGAATACCTCAATCTCGAAATAGCAGCCAACGACAGCGCTTACATTTTTGTTAAAGTAACAATTGATCCGAACAACGTTAACTCACCTCTGGTAGAAAGCGACTCCATTGTTTTTGTCACCAACGAGAATATTCAGGATGTAAAATTAGTAGCATGGGGACAGGATGCCTATTTTCACGTTGATGTTACCTTAACAGGTGATGTTACACTTCCTGACGACAAGCCACATGTTATTTATGGAAAACTGATTGCCGGAAGTGGCTGCAACCTGAATATTACAGAAGGCACAAAGCTGTATTTTCATAACAGCAGCAGTCTCGAAATTCGCTCGGGTGCATCACTGAATGTTACGGGAACTCTTGAGCATCCGGTAACGTTTACCGGCGACAGGCTCGAAGATTATTACCTTGATAAGCCGGGTATGTGGGATGGAATATGGCTCGAAAAAGGAAGCAGGAACATCAGTTTTACTTATGCTGAAATTACAAATGCAAAAGTCGGCATACAAGCTGACAGTATTGGAATGGATGGATCAGAGCCTATAAGATTGCATAATTGCATGATTCACAATATGATAAACTACGGCATCAGGGCAACCAAATCAAAAATTATTGCAACCAATTGCCAGATCACCAATTGTGGCGGAAATGTAGTTTCTATTGAAAACGGCGGTGATTATGATTTCCGGAATTGCACAATTGCCCGATACTTCAACGGCCGTGGGTATCCAGCCCTGACAATCAGTAATTATGCTGTTGATACATTAGGAGAAAAAATTCCTGCAGAGTTGACTGCTGCTTATTTTGGAAACTGTATTATTACAGGAAACCAATCAGGCGAAATATCGCTGAATGAACTGAAAGGTACAGCCTTTAATTTTCAGTTTGAACAATGCCTCGTGCAATGGGATGAAGAATTATACAAAGAGTATAAATCCAACTTCTTAAACTGCATCAGCAACAAAGAAGCAAAGTTTATTGATCCATATACAAATGATTTCCAACTGGATACATTATCTTATGCAATAGATGCAGCTTCTTTAGTGATCATAAACAATACTACTCCATCCATTATTCTCGATCGCAAAGGTGTGTCGCGCCTTGAACACGGCTTACCTGATATGGGAGTATATGAGCGTGTGGAGATTGGAAAGTGAAAAGTGAAAAGTTATAGTAATTCGGAGGTTGAAGTGCAATAAAAACCCAGCATTATCTTTCTGTTTACCAAGGCCTTAAAGAGAAAAAACAGGAAAGATCGTTTAGCTTTTTAACAGTAAAGCTGTTGTTTGAATTCTGATAGTATTAATAAAAAAAGGCACAAATTACTCACAACGTTTATTGCGAAGTAGTAATTTGTACCTTTTTAAGCAAGGTGACTATCTGTATTGTTTAGTTATATCGTTGAAATAACTTCGACGAATAACACAAAGAATTATTTATTCATAAGTTTCAGCATGGCTGCGCCGATTTCGGCAGGAGAATCAACTACGGTAATACCACATTCGCGCATAATAGCTTTTTTAGCTTCAGCGGTATCCGCTTTTCCTCCAACAATAGCGCCGGCATGACCCATTGTGCGTCCGGCCGGAGCTGTAGCGCCCGCGATAAATCCTACAACAGGTTTAGTGCCATGGTCGCGCACATAATAAGCCGCATCAGCTTCCATATTTCCGCCAATTTCGCCAATCATAACAATACCTTTAGTTTCGGGATCGGCCATAAAGAGTTCAATAGCATCGCGGGTGGTTGTTCCGATGATAGGATCGCCACCAATACCTAATGCAGTAGTTTGGCCAAGGCCAGCTTTTGTAAGCTGATCAACAGCCTCGTAAGTTAACGTACCTGAACGCGACACAATGCCGATAATGCCTTTCTGATGGATAAAGCCGGGCATGATTCCCACTTTTGCTTCGCCAGGAGTAATAACACCAGGACAATTAGGCCCGACGAGCCTGCAGTCGAGTGCGTCAACATATTCCTTGGCAGCCATCATATCCTTTACAGGGATGCCTTCGGTAATACAAACAATAACTTTAATACCTGCTTCAGCAGCTTCCATAATAGCATCGGCTGCGAATGCCGGCGGAACAAAAATCAAAGAAACATTGGCTTTAGTAACTTTTACAGCTTCCTTTACCGTATTAAAAACAGGACGATCGATGTGTTCGTTACCACCTTTCCCGGGAGTAACGCCACCAACTACGTTGGTTCCGTAATCTATCATCTGGGTGGCGTGGAAAGTTCCTTCGCTGCCTGTAAAACCCTGAACAATTATTCTGGAATCTTTATTAACAAGTATGCTCATAGCAGAAATTAATTTATGCGTCCAAAGGTAAAAATTATTTGATAAAATGATTAAAAATCGGATGGATGCAGGAAAATAAAAGAGGGATACACTTTTGGCAAGTTCCACAGGTGAACGAAAAAATAAATTGAACTAAAAATCAGGAAAAATTTACATTCAAAGTTTTTACGAATATTTAACCCAAATTCGGGATTAGATTTGAGCAGTAAATGAATTTAGGATTCGTTGAATCTGGAGCAGGTAATGATTTCTTTTGATCCGGATATAAAATTGAAGAGACAAAGAAAGTGCGCTTCGAAAAAAATATCACCACTAAAATGCAGGAAATTTCGAATATAAACCAATGACTATCTGTAACTTTGCCAGATTCCCTCAGTATCTATCTCAAAAAAATCAGTGCAACTCCATTCTTCTAAAATACCTGTTCAACTGGTATTCAACAATCTTTTGTTAACAACCTCTACCTTTATGATGTCGGTGGCAGCTTTGGTTTTGTTTTTTTTGTAAATATAAAATTCATGCCTGTGAAACCCATCTCCCACCATATTCTCCAGCTTATATTACCTGTTATACTTATTATTGTTATACTTTCAGGATGTTCGCACAAGCCAAAGCAAGAAATTCAGGAAGTTACCGATTGCCTGCAGAGGGAAATACTCACGCCGGAAGAAGAAGCTATAATCAGGAAAGAAATTCAGGCCGATAGAAAAAGCCTTTCCCTCGATACGCTTTTTATAAAAAAAGCAAAAAAACAAGGATTTAACGGCGCTGTTTTAATTGCTCAGAAAGGCGTTACCTTGTACCAGGGATTCTTTGGATATGCGAACCTGAGCCAAAAGGATTCATTAACCCTGAATTCATCATTTCAGCTGGCATCCATCAGCAAAACATTTACAGCAACCGCTGCTTTGTTATTGGCACAGGATGGAAAACTCAATCTGAGCGATTCAATTCAACAATATATCCCATCATTTCCATATCATGGAATTACAATTGAAAATCTTCTGAGTCATCGCAGTGGTTTACCCAATTACTTATATTGTTTTGAGGATAAAAGAAGAAGCAACATAGCCGAGCCAACCAACGATACTATACTCAAGTGGTTTGAAGAAGCAAATCCTTTGCCGGCGCCCTATAATAAACCGGGCCGAAGCTTTAGTTATAATAATACCAATTTTATTCTGCTGGCCTCCATTATTGAGAAAGTAAGCGAAATGAGTTACGCTGAATTCATGCGCGTTCGCATATTTGAACCTTTGGGAATGACACATACTTTTGTGGATACAATTGCTCCCGAAAATGTTCTTCGCTGCCGCACTTCAGGTCACCAGGGAAACAAAATGCGGGCAAGAGAATTTTACGACGGTGTATATGGCGACAAAGGGATTTTCTCATCAGTGGGTGACATGAACCGGTGGTATTTTGCGTTGCATTCGGGTTGTCTGCTAAACAAACAATGGCTTGCAGAGGCATTTACACCACGAAGTTTTGAACGTAAAAGCAGGCACAATTATGGACTGGGCTTCAGGCTTATGACTGATCCTGAGGATATGAAAAAAGTCCATTACGTATATCATGGCGGTTGGTGGGCTGGTTACAGTACCATGTTCTGGATGGATATGGACGCAGATATTGTAATAATTGTATTAGGTAACCGTAAAAATAACAGTGTTTACGATATTAAATCAGTGTTGGCAATATTGGAAGGAAATGCGGACTTAGATTTGCAGGAAGTGACGGGAGAAGGCGGGAAGTAGG
>CAZOXJ010000008.1:2363-7034 GCA_964583325.1 uncultured Lentimicrobiaceae bacterium | reverse complement strand
GAAGGAAATGCGGACTTAGATTTGCAGGAAGTGACGGGAGAAGGCGGGAAGTAGGGGGACGAGGGGACAAGGGGACAAGGGGACAAGGCGAGGGGTGACAAGGCGAGGGGAGACAAGGGGACAGAGAGACAAGGAGAAATGGCTGAATGAGAAGTATCATCCGTGAATTTGAGATATTGACCCATGGAATGCACAGAATATATGTCTTTGAATACTAAGCTATTGAATCAAATTTTACATTCCAGTGTTACAACACTTTAAGGAGAAAAGCACCTATGAATTTTGAAAAAGAACGCCTTTTCACTATCTTTGCTTACCTAACACCTTTTGACTATGAATCCCTATACAATATTATCCAAAAATGATACGATATGTGCCTTGTCAACTCCTCCGGGAATTGGTGCCATAGCGGTTATAAGGCTATCAGGTCCGAAAGCAGTTTCCATCAGTAATTTATTATTCCATTCGCGCAAAACAAACTATTTTGTTGAACAATTCGAAACACACACTGCACATTTTGGCAATCTAGCTACTGATAATGAATTGATTGATGAGGTAGTTCTTACCGTTTTCAGGAAACCTCATTCCTACACAGGGGATGATATTGTCGAAATCTCGTGCCACGGATCGGAATATGTTCAGCAGCGTATACTCGAAGTATTGATTGATAATGGAGCCCGCATGGCACGTGAAGGGGAATTTACACTCAGGGCTTTTCTGAACGGGCGGTTAGACTTATCGCAGGCCGAAGCCGTAGCTGATCTTATTTCATCGCATTCAAAAGTAGCTCACGACCTGGCATTGATACAAATGCGGGGCGGTTTTTCGCAGAAAATAAAAGATATGCGAACCCAGCTTCTCGACCTTGCATCGTTGCTCGAACTGGAACTCGACTTCAGCGAAGAAGATGTTGAGTTTGCCGACCGAAGTAAATTAAAAGCACTTATTGCAGGTATCATCAGCGAAATGAACGCACTGGCATCTTCTTTTTCGCTGGGAAATGTTATTAAGAAAGGTGTTCCGGTGGCTATTATCGGTAAACCGAATGTTGGAAAATCGACTTTGCTGAATGCGCTGCTGAATGAGGAAAGAGCAATTGTAAGCGACATTCCGGGCACTACCCGCGACACTATCGAAGACATGATAACTACGCACGGTGTTACATTCCGCTTTATTGATACCGCTGGTTTGCGTTCACATACAACCGATACTATCGAAACGATTGGCATCAGCCGGACTTACGACAAAATAAAAGAAGCATCAGCTATCTTATACCTTTTCGATATCAGCACTATAACAGTCGAGGAAATTGAAGAATTACGCGAAGAATTCCGCGATCACATCGATGATCCGGAAAAGCATTTTCTGCTAATCGGGAATAAAACTGACCTGATGATCGAAAACCCGCCACATATTACAGCACTTTTCGATCTCGAAACCATTTTTATATCTGCCAAACGCAAAGAAAACATCAACCTTATTATTGATCGTTTGGTAAAAACCGTGAAAGCTGCCAATATCGGCGACAGAGCAATCGTAAGTAACGCACGTCATTACGACTCAATTATGAGTACACTTGCTGCGCTGGAAGATGCCGCCACTGGTCTCGACGAAAACATTCCTACCGATTTGATAGCCACTGATATACGATCAGCACTTCATCATCTTGGTGAAATTACAGGCGAAGTGACAACCGAGGATATTTTAGGGAATATTTTCGGGAAGTTCTGTATCGGAAAGTAACTCTGCCACTTTAGGTTCAATACCTTCCATATTTTTTATAGCGTAGTGATCCCTTATTCTATGCTTTTAAATTGGTAATTATCAATAACATACTTCACTTTTTCCAGATCTTGTGCGGCATTCCGTATTATCATATGCTGGCTGTCGTAATTAAAAACACTATAGGGTATTACGATAAGTTTTATTTCATGTTTTGGAAGTTCTTCCCTGCGACGTTGGTCGTAAATTTTGCGCTGTTCATCACGGCTTACGCCGCTGACCGTTTTAATTGCTGGATTATCAAAAACAGCAAGTGGCTCGGAATGTTGCGCTTCCTGAAATTCAATAACGAGATTCAAGTTTTCATAATAGGCATCCACGGGCAATTTAGTTCTCGTTTTCTTGTCTTTATGCAAATCGCCTAACAGAAAATCGAATCTTTTTTGCCGCTCTGCCTTTTGTTCCAGTATGGTATCGCATAAATCAATTACATAGGCTTCATCGCTCAGCGAACGTGATTGAGCTGCTGTTTCCCTGTTAGATTGCATTTTCTCCTGCTTATATGGCAAAGCAGGAATGACTGCATTTTGAGGAATAAAATACCAATACGTATCCTTCTCCTTTCGCTCCGGATGAACAAACGGAATAAGTTGCAGTTGGTCAGCCTTATCCAATTCCCTCAATATTTTACGGATGGGCAGACCTTTTTTATGGTCTTTCGTAAAAATACCTGCTTCAATAAAAGCAGGCATCAAGTCTTTAGCAGGAACTATTGTAACTGATGCATTTTTCTCGAAATACGCTTCAACAACCCTGTTTATGCTCTCTATTTTTGTTATATCTGTCATGATTATTTTTTCTGTTTATTCTGTTCACTGATTTGTCCTATGTATACCAATCTAGCATTCAATGTTAACCATTCCTTCATCCTGACACTTTTTTAGTTACCATCAGGTAGCAGTACTTGTAGGCATTTAGTAGCGTATGGATTGATTGTAAGGCTATCAACCGGATTAATACACCATAAAATGGATGGGATTGAAAAGAGATCAAATGTAGGATTTTTTGGGGAGCCCTGTGAGATTATTAAAATTGTTAGCTCAATATTAAAACTGCCTTACGGTTTACGCTCATCTTCCTTAACCTGTTTTACATTGAACGCCGGTGCTTTATAATCCTTATCCAGGTAATTTGCTGGTATTGTTGTAGCGTTTCCATCGCGCTGGTTGCGGTAGTGCGGCGACATGATTTCGATCCCGGCTTCATTGCAGCAATCCTGTATATTCTGGTGCAGCTGCGAGTATATGTTCACCTGCTGGTTGGCTTCGCGGGTGTAGCAGTTAATCTGGTACGAAACATAAAAATCGTCGAGGCTGGTTTGCAGTACAAACGGTTCCGGCTTTTTCAAAATCTTATCCGTACGTAAAGCCGCATTTATCAGCGCCTGGTGCATATCTTTCCAGGGCACATCGTAGCCAATGGTAACAGTGGTATGCATAATTAATCCACTCTCCGGGGCTCGTGTGTTAGTCGAATAATTGGTCGTACTGCTTAGCAATACCGTCGAATTAGGCACGGTAACATCTTCATTCTTAATAGTACGGATACGGGTTACCAGGGTGGTTTTTTCAACCACGTCGCCGGTAATATCGCCTATTTTAACACGATCACCGATCTTGAACGGACGCATGTAGGTTATAACCAATCCTGCCACCATATTAGCAATGGCACTCGAGGAGCCCAACGAGAATAATATTCCGATAAATACCGAAACTCCCTGGAATGCCGGTGAACCTGAACCTGGCAGGTATGGAAAAATCAACACCAGCATAAAAGCGTACAACAGGAATTTTAAAATCCTGAAAGTTGGTTGTGCCCAATCTGCATGAAATCCTCTTAGTTCTATCTGGCCTTTCTCAACCAGTTCGACAAAATACTTTATTCCTTTAATGGTGTATCTGAAAATAAAAACAATTACTAAAATGGAAAACAGATCAGGCAGAAAACCTATAATACCTTTTAAAGCCTTACCCGCCGGGCTAAGTATCCATTGTAGCAATGTGGCGGTCCACATCTTTGTTTCTGGAAATACACTGAATATCAAAGGCAACGATAAGTAAATGATAAAAAGTATGGTTATAAAACGAATCAGGCCGGTGAGCCGTACCACAAATTTCTCGAAATGCTCAGGAGTAAAAATCTTGATTTTGTTTATAGTAAGACCACTCAGGAATGTTTCGCGGTTACTTGTCAGGCGTTTGCTTATCCAGCGGAAAGCTTTGTTAACAAGGAAGATGATCAGGCTTAATCCCGCAATTATTAAAAGCACTAAACCAATACGCTTAAGCCAGTTAACAAAGCTGTGAGCCTCTTTCTCTTTAACAATTGCTGTTTTGATCAGATTAAGATATTCGGCAGCTAGCTGTTTGTCGTCTTTGTTCACTATTAAACCATCCACTTTCGTCACCATCATAATTATAAGGTGATTTTTGTAATCTATTTCAGTTCCCAATTCAGTTTCTGATAACTTCAGTGAATCAGGATTAAATAAAGGATCCTGGTATACCTGACGAATACGTTTGTTAATGCTTTTAACACGTTCCTCGGGCGAATACGACACCATCTTAGCATACACAAAAAATAAGGTGTCGTTAAATGGCGCAACTGCATACCCTTTGGCGTGTAATTTAAGAGTATCTATTTTCTGCATTAGCTCAACTTTCCGTAACGAATCCTTTTCTTCGATCTTCCTGAGTTTCGCTTCCAGTTCTTTGGTTTTACGACTATCGCCTGAGGACTCTACAAGTTCACCCTGCAAACGTGCTTTAACTAATGAATCAAGAACATGCTCCTGGTAGAGAATTGCTGCATCTGCTTCATTTTTTGATTTTGCAGCAAGGGAGTCATTCACTTTGCTTTTTTGCGAAAAAGTTCCAAAATGACTTAAAC
>CAZOXJ010000008.1:0-2263 GCA_964583325.1 uncultured Lentimicrobiaceae bacterium | reverse complement strand
CCGGCGCCTGCCTGTACCCAGAAGTTGGAACGGGGAGCGGTTGCATATACCATTCGGCCTTCAAGGTTCATCGATGTGCCGCCATGCACATAGTCAACATACAAAACAGGCGCAACTACAGTCCACATTTTCTTCGACCAGACTTTAATATATACTCCCTGTAGTTTTGTAAAACTGACGCTTTCTCTTGTTTCGTCCCCGCTGAACGAATTTGTTTGCTGTAAAACTACCGATACCAGGTTTCCCGGCTTTTTCAGTGTCCTGGTATAACTCAATAGAGGAATGATCATATTCTTTCCTGTACCAAGAAGTTTTGATTCAGCTGTGTTTAAACTTACTTCCATCGACAAGGTAATAGCCGATTTTGGATCATCGATAAGTTTGAACCCAAGCAATCGGAAGGAAATGTCACCGAGCCCGTTATGCTTATCACCTTCGGGAGTTGAAAGAGTATTGTACCCATACGGAATATCCAGCCGGGTTGTAAACCGTTTCCCAAGTTTTACGATGGTTCTGAGGGTGGTTTGGTTCCAGTAATAGTCTTTGGGATTATGTTGCAGTTCATTAAACAATTCAATACGGGTAAAAAACTGTGAAGGATCATCGGCCGCGGCACCGCTTTGTTGGCTGGCAGTTGTGTCGTTCGTTGTTTGTGCAGCTATCCCGCCAGTATATCCCAAAAACAGCAGAATCAACAGAATCCGGCAATAGTTACGATTCATATTTGAGAGCTTTATTAATTTATTGGATATAATTATTTTGTCCGAAGTCAGAAGACGGAAGTCAGAAGTTTCCCTGAAAACTTCATTTATCCCTGAAAGTTGGGCTTTGTTGAGCAATTGCCTTTCTTCAGGAATTTTCCATTGCTTGGGCCAGGTCTCAAATAATCTTTTTCTTCCGTCTTCCGACTTCGGTCTTCCGGCCTTTTAAAACCATTCCATTCGTTAAAGAACCTTTTTAATATTGCAAGTACTTCAAGTAAAAAAGAAAGTCTACCAATCATATATCAGTGAATAGATTGCCAGAGCACCGATCACAATCATAAAAATGGAAATAAGGGTACCCGGCTGGAGTATAGTAGTTCTGCTTCCCCTCATCAATGAAAGTTTATGCATACGTGCTATGTAGAGTACCGTGGTTAAAGTAATCAACGCAGTTCCTGCTGAAGTTAGCAATAATCCAGCCATATGGGCATTTTTTTGCCATGCAATGCCGGCAATAATGCGTGCCAGGTGCACTTTGTCAATTGCTATTCCAGCAGTGATCATGCCTAATACGGTGCGAACCCACGCCAGTTGTGTTCGCTCCATTGCCAGCATGGTTCGTTCCACGGCAAGGTCAACGCGGGGATCAACATCACGCTCTGCCTCTTTCCTGATGGTATGATCGTCACTCATTATTATTGCTGTTTTAAATATCCTGCTAAAATTGCCTGGTCTGTTTGTTTAGGATTGGTTGAATAAACAACTATAAATGTACAATTTTTACCAGAAAATTCATAAAAACAAAACTTAACCCTAATCCAATAAGTACATTTACCAGCGCCTTAATCCAGCGTAATATAATGTTCCCGGTATTAAAAAGATGAAAAAACACTACTACCTGGTAAAGTATAAATGAAATGAACGCGCCAATAAACAGGATTTCAAAAACCAAATTACCGGGTTGTACCAGGCTGCTAATCACCATCCATATTACCATCAGTACAATACTCTGACTTATCAGAAAAGTGTTAATGATTAGATGTTCGGCAAAGTTGTATTTAAAGGATCTGTAAATTATGCTACAGATTAATGCATAGGCAGGAATAGTAAGCAACATCCGGTAACTAAAATACTTACCGGTAAATCTTATTGTTTCCCCTGAAGCCAGAAAATTTTGGTTAATATGATCGGGTATTCCCGACCATTTATAAACAAATCCCCCGACAATGCTGATAAGCACAAGAAAAGTGAAGGGATTAAAATAGTCAACTCGTCTGCCGGATATATACCCACGTAACGTAACCCCCGGGCGAATAAAAAGCTCTTTTATGGTAAATATCAATCCACCATGTACATGAAAAAATCCGTGCAAAAACTCTCCTGGTAAATGCTTAAGAGTAAATCGCTCTGCTCCTGCTTTCTGCCCGCAATTATTGCAATAATTACCCTTAAAGATTGTATTGCAGTTTTTGCATTCCATACGTTCCAAAACCTTAGTTAATTTCATTAAAAAAACTCACACCTCTGTATTCAAAGGTATTTCAATTTGTGTTTTGAGC
>CAZOXJ010000007.1:0-38710 GCA_964583325.1 uncultured Lentimicrobiaceae bacterium | reverse complement strand
AGATCAGCTCCGACGTACTTCCATCTTAATATCCACAAAAGTATATATATTTTTATACTTTTTGTAAGATCAGTGGCAAAAATAATCCCTCTAATCAATATTTTAAACCTACTGATTCTTCAATTGCTTGATACTTGAAGGTCAGCTGACCTGTGCAGCTTTGTCTTCTCACAGATTTAAGCTGAATAAAAGTTTGTATTACATTTCAGCAACCCTCACTTTGCCAATTGAGGTAACCATTTCGACCACACAATCTCATTTGCACAAAACCGATTTTTTCAGGCTTCAAACCAGTTAAAGGCGATTTCAGGTGAGATCGGCTCAGAAAAGGATTTAGGGAAATTTGATTTTACGCTTTATGTAAAAGCAGAAAAGAGGCTGCCACATGTTAGCGGCAGCCTCTTTAAATTTACGAGTTTGTAAAATAAGCGTTTATTTGAGTTGTAGCTTTTCCAGTATATCTTTTGCTTCCTGTTGATGGAAATTATCAGGGTCAGAAGCAACAACCGTAAATTGGTCGTTAGCTTTATTTTTCTGATTATTTTTCAGGTAGCAAAGACCCAGATACCATTCGGCATGTTCGATATAGAGGTTGTCGTCGTGTTCGATTATTGTGTTAAAGGCTTTAATCGAATTGTCATAATTCTGAGTTTCGATGTTTGAAATCCCATAATAAAACCAGACAGCAATATTCGAATTGTCTTTATCAAGGATGCTCTTGAATAATAACGAGGCGGTTCTGAAATCCTTTTGCTGGAATTTAATAACAGCTTCAATTATATTCTGGTCGCCACGGGTTTGATCAATAATGTTCTCCGAAGTATAATACTGCGAAAAAAGAGAATCATTAGAGATGTTGCGTGGTGTTTGCAGATACAATGTAGCTGCAACAGCGCAAAGAGCCAGCAACGAAGCGGCGGCGTACCACCATTTCCGGCTGTTCATTCGAACTACCGGAACTTCAGTTTTATGGATACGACCTTCATTGATTGCCGTAATTAGTTTACGGCGCAAATCGATAATATCTTCGCGTATAAGAGCTGAATCAATGGCTTGTGAAACCTTCAACTCATCTGTCAGGACGGGATTTTTTCGCAATTCCTCCCTGAAGGCCGACTGCTCAGGAGGGGCCATCTCATTGGCAAGATACTGCTCAATGGTGGCGGAATGTTTTAATGGATTTTTCATTTGGTTGAATTTAAAACTACATGGGTTAACGGCAAAAAAGTATCCTTTGATATTGTTTATCACCAGGTCTAAGTTTTTTGACCCGATTTTGAATTATTTGATTCAGCATTTATTCCCAAAGTGCTAATTTTTAACATTTTGAGTCAGCATATCCCGATAGCTTCCTAAAAAGCAAGAATCGCATTAAGAGCCTACCGTTCAAACTTTACCCGATCTATTTGCGCATTGAAGCATGTCGGTTGGCAAATCGATAAACTATTCTTCATCAGAAAGTTTACCATAAATAACTTTGCGTTTGGCACGCTTTTAAAGTCACAAATTCCGCAAACTGAATATCTGTATGTATTAAAAGAACGGGGAAATATTAATTGAGCATGTTAATTTTATAGTGATGGTAACCGATCTGAAATGAACCAAATATTCAAACTACATTTAATCCTTCAATATCAGCTTTCAATTTTCCCATTTCAGAAAAGCAGGTTTAATTTAGATTGAAATGGAATAACCCCATACGCTCAGTTGTTTAAATTAGTTTTTCTGAATAATTGACCTATGCACCTTTGATATATAATCCAGATTTTTCAAAAAGGTGATACCATTTTAAGAAATATTTTCACTTTTCTTATAAAATAAATTATATAATACTCTATTACAAGCAATTAGCATTGACAATAATTATCGACAATCTTAGATGAAATGGCAAGTTTTAGAGTATTCTGACCGGGATAAAGCCGTTGAACCTGTTTAAATGAAATCCTTAGCTTTTGCTAAATGAAAACTCAAAACCCTGACATTCATACAATTTCTCAATGATTTTCATTGTTTGATCCGCATCTGCTTTACAAAATCGATATTTTCGTATTTTCGTGATATTATTTTTACGCCAAAAATGACAACGTTGGAGAGTACATCTGTCAAAAAACTAATTTCTGATTTAGCCTCAGAAGGATTTTCATTTCATGAGGATTATGACGAAATTAACGAATATCGTTTTGGCAAATTATTCAGAAGGCGCAAACTCGAAAACGTAGTATTTGAAAAAGAAGGAGTTATACTTAAAATTTACAATGATCTATTTTTCAGGATAACAGGACTATCACACACTTTTGACGAAAATTTACAAAAACCAGTTGCTGTTTCGGATGATGAATTTTACCAGATGCAAAAGCATATAATCAAATACAGGTACGAGCAACACATAAAAAAATCGCTGCCTTCGGACAATGAAGTTCCGTCAACTGCTGCAATCCAAACCTAATTGCAGCAATTTTCACCTATTATTTCCATGTTTACACATTCTAACAGGCATTGATTAAATCATTTTCCTGCTTTTCAGAATTATAACTGTTGCAAATATATGCTTCGGAAACTTCTTAGTGCTGATGATAATCTGGCCTGCCCTCAAAACCTCCTCGCTGGGGCTCCTGAGGCATTTTGCCGGCGAACTTCCGGAGGTTATACGTAAACGAAAGCATGAAATATTGCTGTAACACTTCCGTGTTCGAATCCTCAATATACGTATCGGCAACAACACGACTGAGGCTCGTATTTTCATTCAGGATATCGTAACATAACAATTTGATTTCCCCTGCTTTGTTTTTAAATATTTTCTTGCCAAAATTTACATTCCACAAAGTATAACGGCTCGATGTATTTGAGGATAAATAGTTGTAATCCTGGTAAGTAACCGTGTTCTGTATAAAAAAACCTTTCCAGAATTCCCAGTTAAACTGCAATGAACCGATCTGGAAGAAATAATTGTTGTTCAGCTCGGGCTGTATGGAATTCTCTACCAGGTTGTAATTGAGATTGTACGAAATTGTAAAATCAAGCTTTTCGCTGATGTTGCTGCTGAGTACCGTCCCCAGGTTTATGCCGTAAGTATTTGAAGTGTTGGTTTCAGCATTGATAATACTAGGCAGCTTATTAAAACTTACACCGGTATTGAAGTTTATATTACTTTTAATTGGTTTTACAGGAAATCCAACAGTAATTAGTGCCCGGGTATTCCATGCGCCATCGAGGTTTGCAGGGATTGAGAGTTGCCTGCCTTTTTTTACCTCCTGGCCATTAATTATCGTGTCGTTGACCGTCCGAAAGTTGGCATTGCCGATATAATTCACTGTCTTCTGAAAAAACAACATTCCAAACAAATTGGTGGTCTTATCCTTATTGGATGTTGAAATACGTGCCATGGTAAAATGCCTGATTTCCTGATCGAGCTGAGGATTTCCAGTCGTTAACAAAAGCGGGTTCGAATTATCAATTACTTTTTGCAACTGCGAAATGGATGGTGCATTAGTGCTTGCGCGATAAACTACCCTTAAATTTGTGGTTTTGGAAAACTTATAATTAAACATCAGGTTAGGCAGTACATTGTTAAAGTAACGTTGTGTCGAGTCCTGCAACGGAAAACTTGTAATACCATCCAGACTTGCATATTGGTATGTAACTCCGGCATTAAGGTTCGTTTTCTCAGTTTTATACAAATAACCGGCTCCGGCACGATGCGTAATGTAATGGTTGGAGTAAATATTTGAAAGCAAGGTATCGAAGTTCGTATATTCCTTTAAATCGCTGGCATAGTTATAGGTTTTCTTGTCGTTATCGTTTTCGGACCATGATAGGGTATAGTTTACCTGCACCTGGCTGTTTTTCCCGACAGGCTCGGTATAAACCAGGTTCGATGAAAGTGAAAGGCCGTCAGTAATTGTTTTCCCATACTGATCAATGGAATCATTGATTTCACCCATTGATTGCTGATAGTAAACACTTTGCGAATTTACATAGCTATCTCTGTCCCGATTGGTTGCACCTGTTCCGAGATTTAAAGATACCGTTCTTCCCTTTTTATTGAACTTATGGCGGTATAGGAAATCGTTATTGATATTATACCCGATGGCATCGCTGTTATTTGTATTAATGGAAGCGTTTACCAGATTTTGTTCTATATAATCAGGAGTTAAAGATGTTCTGGCATTGAAATAACTATCCGAAGTATTATCCTGAAGACTGATACGCGGTGTAATTATGATCGAATTATTCGAATCAATGTTATACTCAATACGAGCATTAAACCTATGGTTGGCATTGTCAGTATTGGAGTTATTTTGTTCCTGGTAATACTGACTGCCATCATCTCCCAGAATATACTGCCGGTCGGATATTTTATTTGTTGTATTTATTCCGTTGTTCCAAAAATAGCTTGCGTTAAGGGTTAACTTTGGCCCCCATGCATCGGTGTAGTTAGCGCCAATAGCATTAGTGGTAAAAACTCCGCTTTGCGGACCAGCCTGAACTCCCTGCCCGCCTCTTCCTCCCATAACAGGCATATGTCCGCCACTGCTGCCTACAACATCATCAGCCGAGAAATTCTGCTGGTTTACATTATTGCTCATTCCCAATAAAGTTATTCGACGTGTACCGTTAAAGAAATTCATATTCGCACCTAGTAAATAACGATCATCCGTTCCGTACCCGGCTGAAAATTTCCCGAACTGGCCATTGTTTTTAGCACTTTTAGTTACAATATTGATTGTTTTCTGTCCGCTACCGTCATCGAAACCAGTCCAGGCAGCCTGGTCACTCAACTTATCAAATACCTGGATCTTATCTACTACTTCGGCAGGCAGATTTTTAAGCGTTACTGATGGGTCGTCGCCAAAAAACTGTTTCCCGTCAACTAAAATTCTTTTAACATCCTCCCCATGGGCTTTAACCGTTCCGTTTTCGATTGTGATACCAGGCATTTTCTTAACGAGATCTTCGGTAGTAGCGTCTTCGCTTACTTTAAAAGCAGCTGAATTGTATTGTGTTGTATCTCCTTTTTGTTCGGCACGGATAGCAACGCCGCTAATATCAACTTCACCCAGCGTGGTGGAAGAAGGCTTTATCGAAATCACACCAATATTTTCCATTTTACCTCCGGCTCCAACATTTCTCCGAAAGTTTTCGAAACCTACATAAGTGATTTCCAGAACATAGGGTCCTTTGGCAAGTTTTGTAAATTCAAACTCACCTTGTTTGCCGCTTGAGGTATATTTAAACTGGAGCGAATCGCGTATACTTGTAAGTTTAACGGTAGCTCCCACAAGTGGCTGCTGATCGTCAGCGTTAATA
Source organism: uncultured Lentimicrobiaceae bacterium (assembly GCA_964583325.1). Classification (GTDB taxonomy): domain Bacteria; phylum Bacteroidota; class Bacteroidia; order Bacteroidales; family UBA4417; genus UBA4417. The sequence goes on along the minus strand of CAZOXJ010000007.1, from coordinate 33,403 downwards.
AGCGAACCGGCAATACGGAATTCCTGGGCAAAAACAGAGCCTGTAAAAACAAACAGAATAAAGAATAGGAGCGAATAGAGTTTTTTCATTAAGAGAAGGATTATTTTCCGACAAAAATACTTCTCATTAGATTGTAAAAACAGGGAAAAGATTAATTTGAAGGAAAATAAATTATAAAACAATTTTATGCTTTTAAACTCGTCCAAAGTTTAAAACTTTGGACGAGTTTAAAACCTCCATTTCAGGCAACAGATCTAATGCAGAAAATAAAGCCTGAAATGAAATAATTTTTAGAAATGTACCTATTTGAATGGGATCACGAATTAATCAAGGTTTTAAGGTATATCAAACCTGGTTAAACTTTCATAACGATCGAGTTTTTGTTTATGAATCTCTATAAAACCATCTTTACCACCGGTCATTTTAAGCAGCTTTTCTGATTCAGCATTGCTTTCGGCTCCATACAGAATTGCGTTGTACGAAGAGTGCGGCCAATCCTCAAACCCTTTGCAGAAGCCGTGATGAATAGGATTGCGATGGGTATAAACTACTGCATTCAGAAAATGGGTTTTATCGTAAATAGGTTCACGCTTAAAATTTTTGATAAAAAGAGAACCCATGCGGTTATATACCTTATTAAACGATTGCGTATAGCTGCTGAAGAGGTTAGAGAATTGTTTCGAAAGAAATTTTTCTATTTCGTCGTTGGTAACGTTAACACTTCCAAAGTTCCAAACTTTGGAAGTGTTCGTTACCAGCGATTCTTTTTTATTTCTAATCAATTCTTCTATCACCTCCCGTTTTCGTATTCGCACCACCAGGTGGAAATGGTTCGGCATCAGGCAATAAGCGTAGGTTTCGGCAATGGGCGAAATATGCAATTGGTATTTCTCAAGGAAAAACCTGTAGTTTTCAGCTTCCCTAAAAACATTTTCAAACCCGTTGGCGTGGTTATAAATATGAAAACTGGTATCCGGAATAAGTGCCTGCATTTGTTGAAATTTGAATAGCAGTTAATGGTTACAATGCCTCGATCGGATAACTCCCTTCTATATCATACAGCAACGCTGATGAAATTAAGAGAAAAAGGGGAAAAAGACTTCCTTCTTAATAAACGTCCAATCTTCCGGAAAGCCTGATGTGTTCCTTCAAAAACTCATTGAACCCTGTTTTTTCTTTCAGGTCTTCCAGGTTCAGGTGCAAGCGGTAACGCCAGTAATGATTCGGGTTGCCGGGGTGATTTATCCGCTCGGCATGCACATCGGGCAGTCGCAAGGTTTCGTCCATCCCAAGTAAATCCTGAATCGGGAAAACAGCCCACATGCTCGGCGAATAAAGGTGCTGAATAATTATTTGCTGAACGATTCCAGGTGTACACTCATCAGGTGCCAATCCATGGTTGCCAAGTATTTCGTTGTAAAATTTCTGAGTCTGTCCCATGTCTTCTTCCCACCAACCCCGAACAGTTGAAGTGTCGTGCGACGATGGTGTAGCCACCGACAGGTAAGGGTAAGCCGCAGGATGGCCATAAGTGATTTTAGGATTTTTGGGCATCCGTTGCACTTCGAGGCTCAAAATTCCGAGTTCATTCATTACACTCGGAACACATGCAGGCACCATTCCCAAATCTTCGCCGCACAGGAGCATATTCGTTGCTTTCTTAATAACAGGAAGTTTAGCCATTGCTTTTGCACGCCAGAATTCCTCGTTGCGGTGATAGAAATAATCGAGATATATTTCGTTTAAAACATGCTTGGTATGTCCATCGAGTTCCTGGTACGAACGGGTAAAATGCAATGCATTGCGCGGAAAAAACGCATTGCCATCGGTTCCGGGTGCATGCAAAAACAGCACTTCCGAAATAAGTGAATATAATCCCTGTACAATCCGTTCGAGGCGGTTACGCATTTCCGGGCTGGTATCAGGCTCGGCTGTTAGTTTATCCTCTATTTTTCGTTGTGTATCGTAATCAGGATGCAGATTAAAACAACCTGGCGCATACTCGGTAAGGTAATTTGATTTAACAAAATCGGTCAGATCGCCAAAGCGATCCCAAAGAAAATGCTCGCGGATATAGGGCTTGCAAAAGCGCTGTTCGTCGAACCATATGCCGCGGTTCTGTAATTCGTCGCGGTAATAAGGAATGCTTGGATTAAAATATCCCATCAATCCCTCAACCTGCGAGGCCGGAATTTCCCAGATGCGGAAAAACCCTAAAATATGATCAATCCTGAAAGCATCAAAATACCCCGAGAGCTGCCGCAGCCGCTGTTGCCACCATGCATAATTATCTTTTGCCATTTCATCCCAGTTATAGGTCGGGAAACGCCAGTTCTGCCCTTTGTTCGAAAAATCGTCGGGAGGAGCACCGGCCTGGCAATCCATATGGTAAAGTTGTGGGCTAAGCCAGGCATCCACGCTGTTGCGGAAAATCCCAATCGGGATATCCCCTTTAAGAACCACACCTTTCGACCGGGCATAATCAGCAGCTTCCAATAACTGTTTAAAAGCATGATACTGAATGAAATAATGTACCGCGATATCATCGAAATGTGCCGAGTTTTTATCAGTAAGTACAGCCAGTAATTCCGGAGTTGGCTTACTGTATATACCCCAGCGGCTAAAATCGGGAGTGTTGAAAAGGTCGCGCAGATAGGAAAAAGCTGCATATGGCCTTAGCCAATGTTCATTTGCATCGAAAAATGAAAGCACTAATGGATCATTCAGGAATTCGTGTTTGCTCTGATCATAAAAAAGTTTGAAAAACCTTGATTTAAGAGCCATTACCGCTTCATAATCAATCTTTTTGAGCGAATTCAGGTATTTGCCCTGTGCTTCTATAATCTGCTGGTTGATATCCGACTCCAACTTCCCGATTTCCAAAAGATTGATATAAATTGGATGCATGGCATACACCGAAATGGCAGCATAAGGATATGAGTCCTGCCAGGTGTGCTTTGCAACTGTATCGTTTACAGGTAAAATCTGAATCATACGGATTCCGGTTGCGTTTGCCCAATCGACCAGCAACTTAAGGTCAGTGAATTCGCCAACGCCGAAACCGTTTTCGCGCCGCAGCGAAAACACCGGTATAGCAACGCCGACCCCTTTCCAGGGATATTGTGGAAATTCAAATTTTTCGTCGCCGATCTCGATAATCTCAGGAATTTGTCCTTCCGGAAGAGTAACAATGCGGTCAACCGATTGCTCCCAGAATTCAGTTTTCCCTTTCTCGCCCTGGATCAGGTATTTATAATGTACCGGAAACTCGGAAATATTAACAGCCACTTCCCCACTCCACTGCGGATGATCAGGATTGCCAAGCGATACAGCCTTTTTCTCTACCCAGTTTCCAAGATTTACAGCACTGCCGCTGACGGCCACTTTGTGACCAGGTTTGATACGTACCACATTGGGTTTGAAACGCAGAATAACAATACCTTCACTCTTTGCAGGTTTTACCGCCGGAGCTTTAAATTGTTTTCCAGGTTTAAGTATAGCATTCAAAAAAGCTGACGAATGCAGGGCAAAATCAGGATCCGACATTGACCTCCACCTATCAGTTAACAGGATGAATGATATACGTTCTTTCTTTGATTTAAAAACACGGTCAGGCCCCCACTCTTCGATGTTAGTTTTAAAATTATCGTCTTTCACAAAATACCGGTAGCTGAAGCTCGTGCCATCTGGTATTTCGAGCCGAAAAACCCAAAGGCCGACCTGAACATCATGAAGTGACATCATGACAGCGTTATTTATTTTTCCTTCGCCTAAAGCAGGAAGCGATCCAACGATCATCAAATCCTGACCCGGAAATGTTTTGAATTCGATCTGAAACTGAACCAGCATAGTACACTATTTTTATGAGGGATTGAAAATAGTAATTTTATCTGTACATCTAATAATAATAAAATCTTTTTTACTTTCGGGACAAAATCGCCCAGGTGCTATAATTATCCTTCACATGATTATTCTTTCGAAAAACAACAACCAGGTGCTTCTGAGTAAACTTACAGTTGATGATTTTGATCAATTAGTAAACTATTTACATGGTTTAAGCGCTGAAACAAAAAACCGGTTCGGGCCACATCCTTTTGATTTACTGTCAATTAGTTATTTTTATGAGCCTCATAACCAAAATACGGGTTACATTGCACGTGACGTTTTAACGAAGGAAATTATTGCCTATTCCATTGTAAAATCAGGTTACCTCGATCATGACAGTGCCAGGTTGCAATCCTATGGTTTACAACTCAGCCATGATACCGATTGCACATTTGCGCCTTCGGTAGCTGATAAATGGCAAAGCCTTGGGATCGGAAACAGCTTGTATGATTACATAAATATAGGACTACAATCATCCGGGATAAAGAGAATTATACTTTGGGGAGGCGTACAGTGTAATAATGAGAAAGCTGTTCACTTTTATAAAAAACAAGGATTCAAGGTACTTGGCAAATTCGAATATAATGGTCTGAATTATGATATGATAAAAGATATTTGAAAAAATTATGAATCCAGCTACTGATCCAATATGATATAATTTAGTGGTGATCAGATGCAAATTGGTGTCCTAAAAACTGAAAGATCCTGATTATTAATCCTTAACAAACAAATATTTTAAAATGCCGGAATTAGGTTACCTTTGCAAAAAATTACATATCCGGTAAGCTTATCAATTGTGTTTCAGGCTTTAGTACCTGAACCTGTTACAAAAGCAGACATTTACCGGGCAAAGCAAAATTATCAGATGGGAAATATTTTAGCCATTGTTGGCCGTCCTAATGTTGGGAAAAGCACTTTTTTTAATCGTCTCACCGGCAAACTTGATGCCATAGTTGACCCTACCAGCGGCGTAACCCGCGACAGGCATTACGGCCATAGCGATTGGAATGGAATTGAGTTTTCGGTTATCGATACCGGCGGTATTGTGATGGGCGGCGATGATGTGTTCGAACACGAAATAATCAAACAGGTTGAACTTGCCATTGAGGAATCGGACGTTATCCTATTTATGGTTGATGCCCACGACGGACTTACACCACTCGATAAAGATGTTGCCGGTATGCTGAGGCGTTCGCCTAAAAAATCGTTTCTGGTTGTAAATAAAATTGACAGTCCGGATAAGTTTCACCAAACTTCCGATTTTTATAGCCTCGGATTTAAAAATATTTTTGGTATTTCATCAGTAAATGGTGGTGGTACCGGCGATTTACTCGATGAAGTTGTTAAGGAATTTGATAAAGATAAACCCGAAACCCTCCCCGACCTGCCCCGATTTACCGTTGTTGGTCGCCCGAATGTAGGTAAATCATCATTCGTAAATGCGCTTCTCGGGGTTGAGCGAAACATAGTTACTCCCGTTGCAGGCACAACCCGCGACAGTATTTTCACACGATACAATTCGTTCGGTTTTGATTTTCTGCTGATTGATACGGCAGGCTTGCGCAAAAAAGCCAAGGTATTCGAGAACATTGAATTTTATTCAGTAATGCGCTCCATACGAGCTATTGAAAGCAGCGATGTTATTTTCCTGATGATTGATGCCACACAAGGCTGGGAATCGCAGGATATGAATATTTTTAAACTGGCTCAAAACAACCACAAAGGCGTTGTTATCATTGTTAACAAATGGGATCTGGTTGAGAAGGACACACACACGCATAAATATTACGAAGAAGCCATTCGCAAAAACATTGCTCCATTCAGCGATGTGCCCATTATTTTCACATCCGTATTAACCAAACAGCGCATTCACAAAGCATTGGAAGAAGCAACTGCTGTTTACGAAAACCGCCGGAAACGCATTCCAACCCGTAAACTTAACGATGTACTATTACCTATTTTTGCAGGCACACCTCCTCCTTTTATAAAAGGGAAAGAAGTGAAAATCAAATATATAACTCAAATAAAGACTCCTTATCCGACATTTGTAATTTTCTGCAACCTGCCACAATACGTTAAAGAACCGTATAAACGCTATGCCGAAAACCGTATCCGTGAGGAGTTTAACTTTACAGGAGTGCCGATGGAAGTGTATTTCAGGAAGAAATAAAAATTTGGAATGTGAGGTGTGAATTGTCGGATGTGAATTGTAAAATAACTTACAATCCAGAAATCACAACACTTTAGCCAGGGTGTAAAATCACAAATATCAAATAAAAATTGAGTTTGCCGGAGAGCCCAATCGCCCCTCGCCTTGTCGTCCTTTCTCCCTTTCAATCATTCTTTCCCGGCACCAATAGCTGATTAAAAAAATGGAAAACGAATCTTCATTGCGTATCGATAAATGGCTATGGGAAGTGCGGTTGTTCAAATCGCGCAGCCTGGCAACGGATGCCTGCAAAGCCGGTAAAGTGAAGATGGACGGCAGCAATGTAAAAGCTTCGAAAGAAATTAAAATGGGCGACACTATAACCGTTAGCCTGAATCCCTTATTTAAAACCATCCGCGTAAAACAGTTCCCCAAAAGCAGGGTGAATGCAAAACTGGTACCTGATTTTATGGAAGATCTCACTTCGCAGACTGAATACGACAGGGTAAAAATGATCAACGATACCAACAGCGAGTACCGCGACCGCGGTGCCGGAAGGCCGACCAAGAAATCGAGGCGGGTAATCGATCAGTTGAAAAACAGCAAAGATGCATGGTGATTTCCTGGACTGACTTTTAGATCAGAATTCATTGAATTTGGATCTCTAAAACAAAAACTGCCGGGCAAAACCCGGCAGTTTTTTTATAAAAATAATCAGTAATTAGTTAGTTTTTACGAATTTGCGAGTCAGTATTTGTCCTTCCCTGGTATAAATTTTGAGTAAATAAATCCCTTCGGGGAGCTGGCTTGCAGAAATTACAACAGTTGTTTCGCCGATACTAACAGGTTCTGTATTCGTATAAATCAGCTGGCCGGTCATGGAATAGAGTTCAATATTAAGCTCAGAGGCGGTGGTCATTTTAACAGTGATTTGCGCGTCATTCTTAACAGGATTTGGATAAACTACTCCGGCATCCAGACTAATTTGTTTAGTATGAATTCCAAGGATACTGTTTCCTTTCAATGTTAGCATTATCTCCACATTTGGATTAGACTCCGAGATAATAACCTTTATCGGCTCCGTTTCGCATCCGGCCATTTCGGCATACAGGTAATAAGTACCATAAGCCAGCTGCGAAAAATCGAATATCCCTGAAGGATCAACCTGACTGTAGAGAATTGTATTCCCAAATTCATCTTTCAGCAACATAGTAACCTTATCAACCAACGAACCACTGACATCACCCTGTGTTATTTGCCCGCCGATTGAACCAGCTCCGGCAGTATATCCATTGCTCAGGATCAGATTTATGTTGTATGGAATATTCGGAGTGCCCGCAAGAGGCTGCACTAAAGTTGCATTCTGCCAATTGAGCGTATTTCCATAATACGTTGGCAAATATCCGCTCTCGAACGGAATGGCATAGATCACATAATTGCCCGAAGGAACCATAGGAAAATAATACACTCCTGCAGAATCAAGTACAGCGATATCCACAAAAGGTACAAAAGTATTATTTGTATCCACCGAAAAGAGAAATACCATTCCCTGAGTTGCGGGGAAATTACCGGCTAATACCTGCCCGTAAAGCTGGCCCCAGATAGTACTGTCGCCAACCGAGATAACCTGGCTGCTCGAATAGGAACATCCTGTTGCAGGATCCATTGTGGTAAGAGTTACAAAGTATGTTCCCTGCGAATCGTATGTGTGTGTAATATTTGGACCTGTGCCTACCTGGTTGTCACCAAAATCCCACGCATAAAGCTCACTTACACCATTAACCATATACCCCTGAAAATTAACAGATTGTCCAATCTGCGAATAAGTATAATAATTAACACAGAACGTAACGGGTCCCACTTCAACATTACCACACCAAACGCTCTGGCAGTCAGGTCCGCTAATTGTAAGGCATACGTAATACGTGCCAGGAGCACTGAAAACATGAACCGGATTCTGTTCTGTAGAAACGTTGGCCTGACCAGACGCTGGATCGCCGAATTCCCAATTCCACTGAGTTGGATTACCCAAGGACAGATCGATAAACGAAAGAGTATTTTCTGTACCGGCAGTTGGATCAGCATAGTAGGTGTATTGCGACTGGCATCCAGGCAAGGAATCATATACAGCTACTGTTTCACAGTAAGTTGAGTTGCATAATCCGAAATCGCCCTGAATGGTAAGGCATACGTTATAAAACCCGGGTGCCTGGTAGGTGTGGCTAATGTTAGGATTACCCGGGGAAAGGATAGTATCAATGGTGCCATCTCCAAAGTCCCAGGTCGATAACCAGATGTTTATACCTATTGAATGATCCACAAAGTTGATTGTAAGCGGGGTATTTGGTAAAGGAAGCGCTTCGAAATCAGCCTGGCAGCCTTGGTTCTGCGGAAAGACAGGAAGGCAGATTGTACTGGTACAAAGACTGTCACCACTTGTTATTGTAAGGCATACAAAATAGGGATCTATGACCGGACCAGCTGGGAATGTGTGTATTGGATTTTGTTCTGTTGAAACGGTTCCGTCATCAAAATTCCAGAACCAGGATACCTGGCCTGCGTACAACGATGCATCAGTGAATTGAAATACATTCGGTGATGCTCCCGGAACATTCGCAAAGGTAAATTGAGCCTGGCATCCCGGCAGTGTATCGTTTACGTAAATAGTTAAACATTTGGTATCAGAACATAAACTGTCATTCCCCTGTATAACCAGGCAGGCATTGTAAACACCAGGCACCTGGTACGAATGTGTTACATCAGGATTGTTCGGGAAAGCAACAGTTTGAGTTGTCCCATCTCCGAAATTCCAGGTCCAGCTTTGAATATTCCCCTGCGAAATATCATTAAAGAGAAAGGTTGACATAGTATTTGGTGCAGGTAAAGCTTCGAAATCGGCAATGCAACCCTGCTGTTGTCCGACTGTAACAGGATAACAAAACATATCATAACAATTCAGTCCGGATATGGTAAGGCAAACATTATAAGTTCCGGCTTCTCCGAAAGTAAAGATTGGATTCTGCAAATTACTGGTATTGTTCGTTCCGGAAGTAGGGTCGTTGAAAAACCAGTTCCATGTAATTGAATCTGCCGATATAGATTGATCAATAAACTGAATAGTATTTTGAGGGGCTCCAGGAACTGTTGAATATGTAAAACCAGCCTGACACTGACTGAAGTTCGTATCAACTGTTACTATTGTACAAAAAGTGCTTGCGCAAAGGCTGTCAGCACCTTGCACAGTAAGGCAGACATTATATGTACCCAAAACATTATATTGATGACTTACACTTGGATTTCCCGGTGAAGTAACTGTAATCACATTATTATCACCGAAATCCCAGGTGTATGTTTCTATGTTACCGATTGACTGGTCGAGGAAATGAACAAGCCCGGCAGTAAGTGGATCCTGTGAGGTGCTGAAAAGAGCCTGGCATGCGTTATTAGTAGAATCTCCAACCCATAGAATCATCGTTTCCTGGTCCCAGCAGGTTGTGCCCAGCGCCCCGATGGTAAGATTCACGGTATAATAACCGGGAGCCGGAAAGGTGTGCACAGGATTCAAAAGGTTGGAGGTGGTTCCGTCGCCAAATTCCCATACTCTGATCCCGTTTCCCCCAATCGACTGGTCGTAAAAACTTAAAGTAAGCGGTGTACCCGCAATTGTATAAAAAAATGCCGCAACACATCCTGAAGGTTCTGCACAAATGGAAAAAGTAGTCGTAAGCGACATGTTACCCGGATCATAAGGCAGACTCACGGTATGTGTATACTGTTGGCAGTCAACCACTGAAACATGCACTAATCCCTGGGTTGCAGAAGGATTAATCATCATTGAATCCTGAAAATACCCATTTGGATTAGTATAAACTACATTGTAATAATAAAATCCGGAACTTGAATCGGAGTGGATTGTAACAGGATAGGACATTAAAGGGGCACCGGTATTGATATCAATTACAGTTCCCGAAATGCTTACCACATTTTGCGCAAACAAGTGTAAAGTAATCACACACAGCGCGATCAGAAGGAAAATCTTTTTCATAAGCTGACTGGTTTTATATTATTCATTAAAATGAGTTAAACACAATTTTAATTAAGCATGCTACATCTAAAACAATGACTTATTAAAAAGTTGCCTGCGGAATTATAATTTTAATTTGATTGACGATCGCAATGCAGGAATAATTTCTTGTTGTGCAGGGGAAGCAGAAGTTTTGTCAGGATTGAGAAGATATTTTACATGCGGTTCTATTTCAAAAACTATGCGTTTACCCACATTGTAAGCTGCTGAAATATTTGCCATAAACCAGAAATTATTGCGGGTATAAGCATCAGGCAATTGATTAATACCAACGAGTTTGTTTTGCCCTGTGTTATATTCATACTCAGCCACAGTATTGGATTTGAGATAAAACAGCATTTCAACACCGGTTTTCAAGCCTACGACAAATCTGCCACGTTGAAAAATATCATATCCAGCCATAACAGGAATCCGGAGTTGATTGTACCGCACTTCTTCCTGATAGGTGTCAAGTTTCAGCACACTGTCCCATACTTTTGATTCGCTCATATAATAAGTCGGTACGAGGTTGTAACGCTTTTGATCGTAGGCAAAAGTAATTGAATCCAGTTTCTGGTAGCTGCCGAGGTAATCATTGTACCCGACCTCGTAATTACTGTATGCGGTTGTATATGTCACCCCTACACCCGAAGTAAGCGAAAATCTGCCATATTTAATTTTCCCTTCTAACCCAAGAGAGTGCACCAGGGAGTTTCCGTCATTTTCAGGATTCCAATCGAGACTGTACAGCAAAAACGGGGTAAAACCGAATGCAGGAGGAGATTTTGGCAACTGAGGCAGCGGCTGTCCCTGATCCGGATGGTCGGGAATATCAGTTAAATCTTTTTGCGGCTCAGTGGTATCTTTTAAATTGAAAATGCTATCAGGCTGAGCATTAACGGCAGGTAAAGGATGATTCCCATCCGAATAATCCGTTTTATTTACACCTGTTGCTGTGTTTGAAATTTCTGAAAGCAATACTGTATTTTCTTGTAAAGCAATTTCTTCTTTGGCAACAACCGAACTCTCAAAAACCGGGTTTGAAAATGTTCCTGTTTTATTTGAAACATGTTCTTCTTCAATTGTTGAATTTACTTTTGCTTTTCTTTCATTACTAAATTTATTTGCAGGTTTTGATTCCGTTATCGATTGTGGAACTTCAGAATTGGATTGGGTTTCTGTTTTATCAGGTGTTGATGCGTTTATTTCCGGAGCAGAATTATCTTTACTCACAGCGGGAGTTTGCGTTTCTGTTGCTGTGGGAGCAGGAGCAACAGCATCATTGAAGAAACCGAAGTACAGGATTACCGAAGCTGATAGTATAACAGCAGCAGCAAGCATATTTTGCCAGCGGAAGATACTGTGCCATATGCCGGTTGCAGCAGGCGCAGCCTCATCCAGAAACCGGCTCCGGGCGGCTTCGGATGGTGTTATCTTATGATCCTGCAACGATTTCCTGAAAAAATCATCAACAGAATTTTTATCCTTTTTCATTGTTATATTTTTTTAACAGCTTTAACTGGCATCCATTGCTAAAAACAAGCTAAGTGCAAGCCTGCAATTTTCAGAATTCCGATTCAATCATTTGTTTGTCAATTTTTTCTAAAATTTTCCTGCGAAGGATGGCACGCGCTTTAAACAGTTGTGATTTGGAAGTATTTTCGGTGCAATTGAGTTCCGATGCAATTTCCTTATGCGAAAACTCTTCGAAAACATACATATTAAATACCGTACGATATCCGTCGGGTAACTCGCAAATCATCTGAAGTATTATGTCTTTGGTCAGAAATTCTCCCATTTTCAGAAAAGGATCATCAGCAGTTTGTTCTTCCTGCATATCTTCAAGCGAAGGATTAATCCCGACAAGGAAATTTGTTTTCGTTTTATGACGGATGAAATTGAGGGCGGTATTTACCGTAATACGTTTCAGCCACCCTTCGAATGAGCTGTTTGGCCTTTCGTCAAACGATTTTATACCTGAGAGAATTTTTATGAAAGCATCGTGCAACACATCTTCAGCATCTGACCTGTTTCCGCAATATCGCAAGCTAAGTCCAAGCAAAACAGGAGCATAACGGTTATGAAGCTCTTCCAAAGCTTTCCGGTTCCGTTTTTTAACTTCCTGTATTAATGCTTTTTCTGATAACATCTGCCAATATTACATAAAGATAAACACCGGTTAGGTAAATGGTTGCCTGAAGTTCTTATAAATTTTATTCCCCAGGGAAAGAATAAGAAGAGGGGCGACAAGGCGATGGGCGATGGGCGAAGCGAGACTCGGGGACAGGGCGAGGGGCGACAAGGCGAGGGGCGATGGGCGATGAGAAGAATTTGGGATTTTGGAATTGATGAGGTACGATTTGGGGCTTCGAATTTGGTTTTTGGGTTTTGGTTTTTGGAACTTGGAACTTGGGCCTTGAAATTCCCTACTCCACCAACAACACCAAACCCTTCAAATACTCACCTTCCTGGTGAAAAATATTCACAGGGTGATCAGCCGGCTGCGACAGATGCTGGATAATGCGTACCTGACGACCTGCATCAACGGCTGCTGCTGTAACAGCTGAAGTGAAAGTTTGCCTGTCAACAACCTGGGAACATGAAAATGTGAAGAGAATGCCGCCGCTTTTGATTTTTGACAGCGCCATAGCATTAATTATGCGGTATCCTTTGAGAGCCTGGCTTCGCGAAGCCACATTTTTGGCATAAGCAGGAGGATCGAGCACAATAAGATCGTATTTACCCGCCTCCATTGTCTCCATATATTTACGGGCATCGGCAGTAATACATTCATATTCATGCGAATCAAAGCCATTCAGTTTCATATTTTCCGCAGCAATTGCAATGGCTGGTGCTGAACTGTCGACCGTATGCACAAGTTTTGCCCCGGCTATAGCGGCGTACACTGAAAACCCTCCTGTGTAACCGAACATATTCAGCACTTCGCGTCCTGCCGAAAAGCGTGCGATAAGTTCCCGGTTTTCGCGCTGGTCGAGGAAGAAACCAGTTTTCTGACCACTTACCGCATTTACATGAAAGCGATGTCCGTTTTCGAGAACATCACATTCCCCGGTTTCACCTGCCAGGAAACCATCACTCACATTGCGGCCAGTCATTTTCCTTATGGCTTCGGCACTCTTATCATAAACACTTGTGATTTTTCCTTCGCTTACTTTAATAATGGCATCAGCAAGCAGCTGCCTGATATCGTGCATTCCGGTGGAATGGGCCTGTAAAACAGCCATGTTGTTATAAACGTCGACAATAAGTCCGGGCATGTTATCGCCTTCGTTATGCACAAGACGAAAGGCATTTGTATGAGGATTATCAATAAGTCCAAGTGATTTCCTTATCCTCCAGGCTTCCTGAATTTTCGAAAACCAGAAATCCTTTCCTATCTCCTGTTTTTTGAAAGTAAAAAGTTTTACAGCCAGCGATCCCGGCATGCAATGACCGGTAGCCAGGTAATCACCTGAGGAGGTGTAACACTCAACGATTTCACCTTCGGCTGGTTTCCCAACGGTTTTAAGGATTGCACCTGAAAAGATCCAGGGATGAAAACGCAGTACCGGCAATTCTTTGCCTGGCTTCAGGATGATCTGGGGATAGGTTGTCATACAATAAAGTGAGTTGACAAAGGTAGGGAAAATGAGTACGGGAATATGGGTGCGGAATACAGGAAGGAATGCGTGAATCCGACAACTTATCGAAACCATTCCGGCTGATTACTATCGCAAGTAAGGCCGGTAACCCAGCAGGAATCCGGTGAATGACTGCCAGGCAATGAAGTGCTTACGCGAATTGACTATTAGCTTATTGGTCAATTCTGGCAGGTGCCTTTATTGAGGTTACAGAATTTATATTTCTATAATAAAGCTGTTAGCTTTATTTGCTTTAAAAATGATATCAATGGAGAGGCCCCAAAACCCGGCAATAAAAGATCTCTCAAATATGACTATGAAATTTTAAAAATAAAAATTATTTTCATACAATTGATTGTACCTTTGTGCGTTATTTAACAATTAACCAAAAATAAGTTATGAAAAAATTATTCTTATTAATGCTCATTCCGGCCATGTTGATGACCATGAGCTGCAACAAAATGAAAGAAGAAAATGCCAGGCTTAAAGCCAAGAACGACAGCCTATTAGCCTTGGGATTCCAGAAGGACACCACAGTTATGGAATTTGTTCGTGCTTTTAACGAAATTCAGTCGAACCTCGACTCAATTAAACTAAAAGAAAATATCATCAGCCAGAATACCAGTGGAGGTACAGAAGTTCAGACCAGCGCACGCGAACAAATCACCGGCGACATCAACGCTATTTACCTGATGTTACAGAAAAACCGCGAAATGGTTGCTTCATTACGTGCAAAATTAAAAAGTTCAGAAGCAGGATTGAAAGGTGCTAATGTCAAAATTTCGGAACTGGAAACTATGATCGACAATCTGACGAAGTCAATCGAAGCCAAGGATGCCGAGATTGCTGAATTGAAAGATCAGTTAGGCAAAATGAATATTAAAGTTCAGGATTTAGGTAACCAGGTTACAAACCTCAGTACAAATGTTGACAACCTGAGTGCCGAAAACAAAGCTAAACAACAAGCAATTGAAGAAAAAACTGCTGCCCTTAATACAGCTTACTATGTTGTTGGAACAACAAAAGAACTGAAAGAGAAGAAGATCATCGACAAATCAGGCGGATTTATTGGAATTGGCCGTGCCAAAACCGTTACCGAAGATTTTGATAAAACCTACTTCACAAAAGCAGATATTACCATTCTGAACGAGATACCTGTTAATAAGAAAAAAGCCGTATTACTTACAAACCATCCTGCAGGATCGTATAAATTTGAAGGAGAAGGCAAGAAATCAGTTGAGAAATTGGTTATCCTAAATTACACCGATTTCTGGAGCAGAAGCAAATACCTGGTTATTGTTGCTGACTAAAAATCATTTATTAGTATTCCAAAAGACCGGTTCTGAAAAGAGCCGGTTTTTTTTTGAAAAATATTGTTGTCCGAAAAAACATATCGTCCCTGACGGGACTTTACCTTTTTATAACTTATTTTCTACCAACATGTTGTCCCTGACGGGACAGTCCATAGGAATTAATATTGGTAGAAAATGAAGCTAGCCCAACCAGATCTCAAGCGCAGTAGCGACATTATAAATAAAGCAGTCAGACTTTATTGCAATATTTTCTTCTGCCAACAGTGATTGAAAAACTGCATTCGTCACAAAAAAAATAAAACAGTACATTTGCGCATGAAAATCAGATATTATTTCCTTCTCCTGGTATTGTTACCCTGGGTGTCGGGCATTGCCCAGTCAGCAAAAAGCAATCCGAAAGCAACAAAAAAAACATTTGTTGCCATGTTCTATAATGTCGAAAACCTCTTCGACACTGCTGACGATCCAAAAGTAAATGACGATGAATTTACACCAGCCGGAAAAGTTCCCTGGACGGAAGAAAGGCTTAATACAAAAATCAAACAAATCGGCCAGGTAATGAATGATATAGCCAGCCCTGCCATGCCCGACCTGGTTGGGTTTGCTGAGGTAGAGAACAAAATGGTCCTCGAAATGCTTACTTCATCTGATTTGCTAAGCAAAAGCAAATACAGCATTGTGCATTATGATAGTCCCGACGAGCGGGGAATTGATGTAGCAATGATTTACAACGCATCCACATTCAAGCTAATTTCGTCTGAACCATTAGAAGTTATACTTCCCGGCAACGACCTTACCCGCGATATCCTTTATGTAAAAGGGAAACTGAATTCAGGCGAAATACTGCATGTATTTGTAAACCACTGGCCATCGCGTCGCGAAGGCACGGAACTTTCGGAGCCCAACCGCATGGCTGCCGCCAATGTACTCCGTGCAAAAATTGACGCAATCCAAAAACTGGAAAAATCAGCTAACATACTTGTTCTCGGCGATTTTAACGATGAGCCTTCGGACAAAACTATAACTGTGGGATTGAAATCAAAAAGTCCTGAAATGACTGTAAAAAGCGCTGACCTTTGCAGTATGTTATACCCGGAATATAAAAAAGGAGAAGGCAGCCTCTTCTACAAGGACTGGGATCTGTTCGACCAGATCATTGTTTCAGGAAATATGATTACGCGAAAAAAGGGACTTCGCACATCCGTTGATCATGCCGAAATTTTCAGGGCTGAATACCTGCTTTTTAAAACCAAAGAAGGCGAATCGCGTCCTAACCGCACAATGAGCAGCTCAAAGTATTTTGGTGGTTACAGCGACCACCTTCCGGTTTACGTTATTTTTAACCTGAATTAGCAAACAAGTTATTTCGGGTAAGCATTCGCAAACAAAAGCGCTATGAACTTACTGAATGCTGTCGTTATCAGCTGATTTCGGAACAAGATCGAAATTCACTTCTTTTACCATTACTCCGGTTGTATCGTAAAAACGCCAGGCGCCAACGCGTGTATCGTTGCGGTACATACCTTCAATGTATTTTGTTCCGTTTTCGTGATAGGCTATTCCCATACCGTCGCGTTTACCATCCTTGTATTCGCCTTCACTCCACAAGGTTCCGTCTTCGTACCAGGCTTTCCATTGCCCGTTGCGCTGATCTTCCTTATAGGTGCCTTCCATTTTCTTTTGTTTGTTTTCGTAAAAAACAACTTCGCGCAGCAAAATCAGGTCTTTACCTTTTTTCCTGTAATATTTTTCAACACGGGGATTGCCGTTTTCGTAAGTTGATTCAACAACTTTTTTCTCGGTACAGCCGAATGCAAAAGCAGCAATTAATGTAATAATCAGTAGTTTCTTCATGTTTTTTTATTCCCTTTCAAACGTTATTCGTAAGCCTTTTTCTGAATCGTCAATTTTACCATTATTAAATGCAAGGTGCCCATTTACAAATGTTTTCACGATCTGTGAATCGAAAGTCGTCCCTTCAAACACTGACCATCCGCATTTATACAGAATATTATCTTTATGAACCGTAACACTCTTTTCAGGATCAACCAAAACAATATCAGCATAATAACCTGTCCTTATAAAACCTCTTTTCTCAATTGCATAACAAATGGCCGGGGCATGACACATTTTATCAACCATAGTGGTTAATCTCATTTTCCCTTGTTTCACCATTTGCATCATAGCCTGGAGCGAATGCTGCACGAGAGGTGTTCCGGAAGGTGCTTTAAAATAGGTATTCGCCTTTTCTCCGGCCAGGTGAGGCGCATGATCGGTCGAAATTATATCAACCTTATTGTCGAGCAAACCCTTAAGCAACGCACTTTTATCTGCTGCTGATTTGATAGCAGGGTTCACTTTTAGTTTAGTTCCAAGCCTGCTATAATCCTCGTCGCAAAACCAAAGATAATGTGTACAGGCTTCAGCAGTAATGCGCTTTTGCGCTAGCGGGAGGCTGCCATCGAGCAAACTGAGTTCGGCGGAGGTTGACATATGCGTGATATGCAAACGGGTATTGTATCTGCGTGCCAGTGAAACTGCCAGTTCGCTGGAGCGGAAGCAGGCATCGGAATTACGGATAACCGGATGCATTTCAACAGGAACTTCCTCTCCGAATTTTAGCCGCATAGCTTCGCTGTTAGCGCGGATAATGGATTCGTCCTCACAATGTGCTGCAACGGGAATCGGCGATCGCTTAAAAATTTCTTCCAGCGTTTGAATATTATCAACCAGCATATTACCGGTTGATGCGCCAAAAAACACTTTAACTCCGCAAACTGTTTTTGGATCCGCACCTGCTATTTCATTGATATTGTCGTTGCTTGCTCCTAAAAAGAAGGAATAGTTAGCCAATGATTTATCAGCTGCCAAAGCCATTTTCTGTTCCAGCAAAGCGAGAGTAACAGTCTGTGGCTGAGTGTTTGGCATTTCGAAAAACGAAGTGACTCCACCGGCCACTGCGGCGCGGCTTTCCGAATTAAGATCACCTTTGTGCGTAACACCGGGTTCGCGAAAATGCACGTGACAATCAATAATTCCAGGCAGTAAGAGTAATCCGGTTGCATCTATCACTTCGCAGTTGCCCGGAGTTTCCATATCCCCTTCGGCAATTTCTTTAATAAAGCGGCCATGTATAAGCACTGAACCTGCATACTGCC
The DNA here is from genome assembly GCA_964583325.1 of uncultured Lentimicrobiaceae bacterium. Lineage (GTDB taxonomy): Bacteria > Bacteroidota > Bacteroidia > Bacteroidales > UBA4417 > UBA4417. Next base: position 15,194 of record CAZOXJ010000007.1, on the reverse strand, counting down.
TGCCTTCATTAACAATGGTAGCATTCCGGATTAAAATTTCTTTTGTATTCATAGTTTTGGGGTGCAGGAAATCGATGCAAAAATAGTTTAGTTCAATGTATTATCCGCGGGCGAAGTATCTACTATCACACTTTTTTCACAAAAAACCCTTCAGAGATTTTTCTCCAAAGGGTTTCAATAAATATCTATCGTTGCACTTATTACGCTTTAGCCTGTTTAAATTTCTTAAATCTGAGGCTCATCACACCAAGGAAAGCTTCCTTGAATATTTTTGAGCTCATTTTTGAAGTTCCTTCGGTACGATCAGTAAAAATAATCGGGACTTCCACAATCCTGAATCCCAATCGCCAGGCTGTATATTTCATCTCGATTTGGAAAGCATACCCCATAAATTTAACCGAGTTCAGGTCGATAGTGCGTAATACTTTTGCTGTATAGCATTTAAAACCGGCTGTGGTATCGGCAATGGGCATACTGAGGATAAAACGCACATACATAGATGCTCCGTACGACATCAGAACCCTGCCCATCGGCCAGTTAACTACGTTTACTCCTTTGATGTAACGCGATCCTATCGAAAGGTCAGCACCATCAACTTTACAGGCATTGTACAAACGGATAAGATCGTCAGGATTATGAGAAAAATCGCAGTCCATCTCAAAAATAAACTCATACCCTCTGTTGAGTGCCCACCTGAAACCATCGATATACGCTGTACCAAGACCTAACTTCCCCTTCCGCTCAAGGATAAAGAGCCGGTCAGGATACTGAGGCATCATTTCCTTTATTATTTCACCCGTACCGTCGGGCGAATTATCTTCAACTATCAGTAAATGAAAATCTTTAGATAATGAGAACACTTTCTCAATCATCTTTCGGATATTTTCCTTCTCGTTGTATGTGGGAATTATAACTAGGCTATCTGACACCGGGTTGATTTTTACGGAACGAAAGTAGGAAATATTTAGGAATCAGAAACAATTTTATTTCCGGTTTGATTAAACCCTGCACTACGACTGTTATTTCTTACCGGCCTAATACCGGTCAGATTCAACCTGTTCCCAACTAAGTTCTTCCTGCAGTTGAATATTTTCCCGCTTTTAGTAGTTAAACCTGATAACATATTCAAATATCCTTTTTAAAATTCTGAAATTCATCACTTTACACCCTCTCCATATTATCACAAAAAATATCATCTTTTTCCACGGAATAAATTGTAACTTTGCATCCCAAATAGCATTTCCGGACTAAATCCATATAACTAACCATACTTAATCATTGCAGCTTATGAAAAATCTTTTACTCTTTCTGAGTGTTATTTTTACCGCTTTTTTTGCTTCAGCACAAACTCCCACTGATTTATTTTTCTCCGAATATGTTGAAGGAAGCGGGAATAATAAAGCACTCGAAATTTACAATCCTACAAACCAGGCCATTGACCTGAACAATTATTGGGTAGCACGCTACAGCAACGGGAGTTCAGTTTATACTGAAGGCGGAATCACTCATTTATCCGGCACATTGCAGCCTTATAAAACATTTGTTCTGGTGAACGGGCAAACTTCCAGCACACCCACATCACCTGCATGTAGCCCTGAATTGCAGGCTAAGGCTACTCAATTGGATGGCGTTTATCCTGCTCCAACCTACATGAACGGTAATGATGCCATAGCGTTGTTAAAAACTCCTAACGGGGCTACACCAACACCTACAAATACTATAGCCGTGGATCTAATCGGCCAGATTGGCCTTGGCAACTCTATTACCGCTGAAACAGGCTGGTCGTATGTAAAAGATACTACCGTTAACTACACCGCAAGCGAACTGCCGGTAAGTGGAAAAGTAATCAACTACATTGTTCAGTCAAAAGCAACTAACGGAACTTCATTCGGCCCGTTCTGGATGTCGTGGACCTCGGATCATACGCTGATCAGGAAACCTAAAATTGTTAAAGGAGTTGCAGCAAACCCGTCACCTTTTATTGTCAGCCTTGAGTGGGATACTGTTGCCGCTAAGATTGACACTGCCGGTCATTTCGTTTATAAAGACATATGGGATGAGCTCGGATCACATGCCTGTGTAGCTGATCCTGAATACCCATCAGCAATTAAAGAAACAAGTTTCACCGGTACAATCACTATTTATCCGAATCCTGTTGTTGATGAACGTTTCAGTTTAACAGCCAGTTTGCCTTTCACATCCGTTCAGATATTTAATGTAATCGGAAAAGAAGTGTATAGCCTGACGCTTACTTCGGCTCGCAAAGAAACTGAAGTGCTTGCCGGTAAACTTGATAATGGAATGTACCTCGTTAAAATAGTATTCGCTGACAAGAGCACAACTGTTCAGAAAATACTGGTTAAATAATTTTATTATATACTCCCATTTGACACTTAAAAGGTATCCGGAAATGAGTGCAATTTCATTTCGGGTACCTTTTGACTTTAAAAACAAAACTCATGATACGAAAAATAGTACTTCTCTCTTTTTTGCTTGCCTGCGCTTTTTCAGTTTATGCACAAACACACACCGTCAGCGGTGTGGTTAAAGATTCTTTCCTGGGAGAAACCGTTGTTGGAGCTAATATTGTTGTTAAGGGTACGCAAATAGGCACTGCCACAGATATCAACGGAAAATTTTCACTTCAACTGGCAAAAGGCAGTTATACACTTCAGGTAACATTTGTAGGCAATCTTCCCATTTCGCAGGATATCGAGGTCGCTGATAAACCTCTTAACCTCACCTTTAACATGGAAGCAATTACGCTTGAAGGGGTTTCAATTATTGGTGATGTTGCCCGAACGAGGGAAACACCTGTAGCTTTCACTACCATGCTTCCTGCAAAAATTGAAGAGCGCTTATCCGGACAGGATATACCCATGCTGCTTAACAAAACTCCCGGAGTGTATGCAACACAGCAAGGCGGTGGCGATGGAGATGCGCGTATTACTATACGCGGATTCAGCCAGCGGAATGTTGCCGTTATGCTCGACGGGATTCCTGTTAACGATATGGAAAATGGCTGGGTTTATTGGTCGAACTGGTTTGGACTTGACGCTGTAACAAGGAGTATACAGGTTCAGCGCGGACTTGGTGCTTCGAAACTTGCATTACCTTCGGTGGGAGGAACAATGAATATACTTACCAAAGGGATTGAAACAAACCGTTCGATTAGTATTGAGCAAGGAGTTGACTTTGATGGTAAATCAACCACCAACCTTGGTTATACCTCAGGAAAACTAAAAAACGGATGGGGTGTTACACTTGCAGGTGCCTACAAAGCTGGGAACAGTTGGGTTGACCAAACAGATGTTAATGCATGGTTTTTCTTTGCAAAAATTGATAAACGCTGGGGCAATCACATTACAAGCCTGACCGGATTCGGTGCTCCTCAAACCCATAAACAGCGAAGTTATAAACGTGGAATAGCAGATTATGACACTGCATATGCGAAAAAACATGGTGTTGCCTCCGAAGATTTCCCGGAAATAGTAAATATGGGCATCGGTTATAACCAGCACTGGGGTTATCTGCGCCGCGATGCTGAAGAGTGGAATTCCGAATATACTGCAAGAATTATAAAGCCCGATGTAGGAGCCTATGTTGTAAATGAAATGGTGAATACTTATTTCAAACCGCAGTTCAGCCTTCGCGACACATGGACTGTGAACAGTAAACTCTCCGTTTCCAACACGCTTTATCTTTCGTTGGGTACAGGGGGAGGCGAATCACCTAGTTACAGCCTGAAAAACACAAACCTTATAACTGCTGCAGATGTAGCCAACAACCCTGACAGATATGTTAATGAACAAATTGGTTCCATTGACTGGCAAAGTATATACGATCAGAATACAAAGCCCACACAAACACCTTTCGGAATAACCTATCCGATAAATCCCACATACAGCGATAAGCTTTATTTTTCAAGCAATTACCTGGTACAGGCAAACAACAACCATAGGTGGTTCGGATTGCTCTCTTCCTTCAATTATAAATTAAATAACAAGATGGACTTATCGGGAGGTGTTGATTTGCGTTCCTATACCGCTGAGCATTACGAAGAAATTACCGACCTTCTGGGAGGTGACTATGCCATTGATATGTTTGATTCGCGCAACGACTATGCTGCAAATCCGCAGCTGGCAGTAAAACACGTTGGGGATAAAGATTATTATTATTATGACGGACTGGTAAATTGGGGAGGTCTGTTTACCCAGCTGGAATATAAGGAGGGCAAAATCAGTTCATTTGTAAACCTTACTACCTCCGTGAGCGGATTTAAAAAGAAAGACTATTTCGGCGATCTTGAATCAGACTGGAAATACAAACCGGGATTTACTTTCAAAACCGGTGCTAATTATAACCTGGACGAACACAATAATGTATTTGTTAATCTGGGATTTCTTTCAAAGACAAGAGATTACAAATATTACTTCCGCGGTTTTACAGCTGAATTTTTACCAGATTCAATAACAAAAAATGAAAAAGTTAAAGCTCTGGAATTGGGCTACTCCTATGCCAGTAAAACTTTTTCGGCCAACGTGAATGCTTATTACACCAAATGGGAAAACAAACCCACCAATCAGGTCAGAGGAAAATACGAAGATCCTATTACCGGCATTGAAGGGAATACCTATGGAGATATACCTGGGATGGATGCTTTGCATAAGGGTATAGAAATTGACTTTATTTATAAGATCCGTCGAAACCTTGATTTACAGGGTTTAATCTCACTAGGCGACTGGAAATGGGATAAGAAAATCGAAAACCTGCAAATGTACTATTCAGATGGAGTATTCGCAAATACACCTGCTAATACTCTTAGTTTCGATGCAACCGGTATACATGTTGGCGATGCTGCACAAACTCAGTTGGGACTCAGTCTGAGATATGAACCGATAAAAGGCTTTTATATTGAGGGCAGCGGAACTTATTTCGACCGTTATTTTGCGGATTTCAATGCTGAAGAGTGCACTGATGAGCTGGGAAATCCGGTTGAATCGTGGCGGATTCCGGCTTATGCGCTAATAGACATGCATACAGGCTACCGTTTTAAACTTGATCCTTTTAAGAAACTGGGATTCACAATTAAACTAAATGTGCTCAACTTGCTAAATACCGTGTATATTTCCGATGCAAAAAATAATGACAATTACATTCAAAAACCTTTCGGTACTTTCGACGCACGCTCAGCATCAGTTTTTATGGGTGCCGGAAGACAAATAACCGCTTCACTAAAAATTGTATTTAACTAGCTTACAGCTGATATTTCTAACAATAACAAACAATCGAATTGACAATAAACACAAATAGTATGAAAAAAACTTTAATCCTTGCGCTTGTATTCCTTGGTATTGCATCCATTGCAAACGCACAAAACTCAATTCTGGAAGCCAGGGGAATGGCCATCGGAACAGTAGTTACCGTTAAAGGTATTGCTACCAACGGTGCTGAACTGGGTGTTATACGCTACTTTCAGGACAATACTGCCGGTATTGCAGCCTATGGTTCGGCAGTAAACGGTGTGAACCGTGGCGACTCGGTAACAATAACCGGAACACTTAAAAATTACAATCAGCTTCTGGAACTTGATCCTGTTACCAATGTAACCATCCGGTCGACCGGTAACCCTGTACCCGCTCCTATAGCGTTAACACCTGTTCAACTTACCGAAGCCTACGAGAGCATGCTCATACAGGTTAACAATGTACAGTTCGCTGATGCCGGAGGAATTTTCACACAAAAGAAATACCTTTTCACCTCAAACGGCGAGAGCGGATACATTTATGTAAAAAACAACCAGACTGATATTATCGGGCAGCCTATTCCAAACGGTATGGTTACTTTAACCGGTGTGTTATCACAATTCGATTACAACAGTCCTACAGCGGGGTACCAAATGCTTCCGCGTACCATTGCTGACATACAGATGACCAGTTCCATTTATCTTACAAGTGTGCTTATCAACACCAATTTTACAAAAACCGAACTCGATTTCAACTGGGTAACCAACATTGCCGGGACTTCCGAAATGTTTTATGGTTTAACAGCACAAACGGTAAAATCGAATCATGTTACCGGCACTGGCGGATCAACCAATCACGATATAGCCATTTCGGGCGCTTCGGCCGGACAGGTTATTTGGGTGCAGGCATTTTCGGTTAGCGGAAGCGATACTGCTTTCTCAGGAACTTTGCCTTTTGCTACCATTTCAAACTCGACAGGTGATATGAAAGTGTATTTCAATACCGCTGTTGACAACTCGTATTCAAACGGGGTAAATGCTATCACTTTACCAAATGCTATTGACGATACACTTATCAGCTATATAAACCGGGCAAAATATACTGTAGATCTTACCATGTACAACTTCAACAATGCAGGCATGAGCAATGTAAGCACTGCTTTAAAAGCTGCGGCTGACAGAGGCGTTACAGTTCGGGTTATAGGTTGCGGAACCACTGCTAACCTGGGTATTGATGAACTTTTGGGCTCAAATGTAAATGTGCTTGTAGGACCGTCCAGCTCAAACCGTACCGGAATTATGCATAATAAATTCATCCTTTTCGATACTGAATCAGCTAATCCAAATGATCCGCTCGTATGGACCGGCTCGACCAATTTAACGGATGGACAGATCAACCTTGATCCAAATAATGTGATCATTATTCAGGACCAAAGCCTTGCACGTGCTTTTAAAATTGAATTTGAGGAAATGTGGGGATCATCATCAAGCAGTGCTGATGCCGTGAAAGCCCGATTTGGATTCACTAAAAAGAATAATACGCCCCACGAATTTGTTATTAATGGAAAAAGAGTTGAGAACTATTTCAGCCCGACAGATGGCATGAATGCGAAAATCGTTCAGAATATCAACACAACCGACAGCGACCTGAGCATTGCAACCATGCTTATTACACGTAACGAAATGGCTGATGCCATTGCTGCTCAGAAAGCAGATGGCGATGCTGTAAACGTACTTACCAATGCTGAAGGAAACAACGGGGCAACCGTGAACACAATACTCAAAGCTGCATTAGGCACTCACTATACATTCGATGATGTAAACAGCGGAATTATGCATCACAAATATATGGTTGTTGATCAGAATGCACCATCATCAGATCCGTTGGTTCTTACAGGTTCGCACAACTGGAGTGCTGCTGCCGATAACGATAATGATGAAAATACGCTTATCATTCACGACGCAACCATCGCCAATCTTTACTATCAGAATTTCGTTAAACGCTTTGTTGATAATGATGGTGTATTGTTTGAACTTACTGGCCCGCCAACTGCCGTTAACGATTCAGCTAAAACTAAAATCGCTGAACTTATAACTGTACAGGTTTTGGATAACGACGTAAAAGAAGCTCCGGTTTCGTTAAGCATCGAAGTGCCTGCGGTTCATGGAAATTCCTACATCCCATTTGCCAATCCTAACGTTATCAGCTACGAACCTACAGCAGGTTATTTTGGAAATGACTCAGTTGTTTATAAAATTGCTTACATGGCTGATCCTACGCTGACCGCAACCGCAAAAATATATATCACAGTGGTTAACAACATCGGGATTGGTGAGTTACCAGGACAATCACCTTTGAAAATTACGCCTAACCCGGTTTCGGATGGCAACTTCAGTTTAACGGTTAATGTACCTTCAGCACAATCGGCAGTTATGCAAATAGTTGACATTGCCGGAAAAAGTGTTTACTCCGCACCTGCAAGTTTAAAATCGGGCGACAATACAATCGGTTACACCATTACTGATGTAAATCCGGGAGTATATTTCCTGAAACTTTCAACCTCAACCATGACCTGGACAAAGAAAATTGTTTTTGAATAGGTTCTGATATTTTACATTAAAAAGCCGGTCTTATTTCTAAGCCGGCTTTTTTTATGCAGAAAATGTGCAGTTGATTTCGGACCTTGCCTTTACCCGGATGAATAAATCCTAAAACAGTCCAACCTCCACTCCTACTGTAAGACGCGGTAATTCGGGAATTGCGTAAGAAGATTTAAAAATATCGCTCATCCGGTATTTAGCAGTTATTACATAGCGGTTGGTGCCGGCACGAGCAAGAAAACCATACGCGAAATTCTCCATATAATCCAGGCGGGTAGTTTCAACCCTGACTTTTTCGTCCAACTCATTTTTATTGATGGTAAAGTGTAGTTTCCGCATATTCCAACTACCGTATGCCCCCAGATCGAGGAAATTGCCAACATAATTACCGCGCCTGCCAAAGTTAACCCGCAGGTAGGCTGAAGGCGTTATACTTAAAATCCGGAATTTTTCCTTTTCGTTGATAATTGTGTCTGGCACTGTTTTAGGAACATCCTGAGATAGATTGTAGGAAGCGGCTCCGATTCCCAGATCAAATCCGGATGCTAAAAAGCTGGTGAATTTCCGTTTGTACCTGAATCCAAAATCCAGAGCGGTAGATGATCCTATCTTTGTGTAGGTTACATCCTCGTTAGTGTTAATCGGGAAACCGACACCAATATAAAAATGTGTAAAGTTTTTAAGATTCGGTCCCCGCGACGGACGAATGGAATCGGCTTTTACATTTTGCTCAAGCAGGATTTCCTGGGTAAAAGCATTTGTTGCTGCAAATAGTAAAACTATAAAAATGATTCTTTTCATAAATGTATAGTCGGATTAAAGTTTAACTTTCAGGCTGTAACCTGCATAATGAATATTAAGAGTTTTTCCTCCCTGAAAGTCGCTTTTGTTTATGGTAAGAACCTCGGGTTGAGTTACATTCAAAACATAATAACTTTCTATAACACCGGCAGCATCCATGATATTGTAGTAAAAATAGTTAATCCCATCAGCTGTCGGACTATTTGTTAGCGCTTCGATACCAGGACTTAGTTCAGGCAGAATACTACCGGACAGTTCGCTTTTAACAACTATTGTCAGTGAATCATTATTTTCGGTTATACTGAAGGTTGCATCAGCAGGTTTTATGTTTTTATCAGTAAAACAGGCTGCTTGCGGAATACCAAAACCATGCGCATAATCGAAATAAGGATACAGGTTCCCCGATTTTTCAATTTGCTGAAACAACTGCATATTGCTTAGCGACCGGTTTGTTTGCCAGGCACATGCGGCGAATCCTGCAATAAGCGGGGATGAGAAAGAGGTTCCCTGGGTGGATGTTAATCCCGCAGGAGCAGCGGCAGTAACATGGCCGTAGGCAGAAACGTTGGGTTTCATCCTTTTATCAGATGTAGGTCCGTAGGAACTGAAGCCGGTATGATAACCCGTTGACGGATTAATACCTCCAACGGAAAGTACGCTGTCAGCATCAGCCGGAGCACCCACATAATGCCATTTGCCGCTTCCTTCGTTGCCGGCGGCATTAACAACCAGCATTCCTTTGCGCGCAGCCATGTTGGCAGCTCTCGAAATAAAGGAAGTACGGCCATCCATCTGCCAGTTAAAGTATCGTTTGTACGTATATCCAAGCGAGCTGTTTATAATATCAGCGCCATTTTTATCGGCCCATTCGGCAGCAGCCAGCCAGTTGAGTTCTTCGGAAAATTTTTCCGAATTTTTCTCGGTTTTCGCCAATAGAAATTCGGCTCCGGTTGCCAGTCCAATCTGCAAATCGCCAATCTTTCCGGCAATACACGACCATACCTGGGTTCCATGCCCGTTGCCATAGTATACATTTTCGGAATTACCGCGTTTGGTAAAATCCCTGGTGGCAATCAGCCGGTTTTCGTTTCGGATATGATCGAATGCTGGAACCATATCAGCGTGATCAAAACCTACATCAAAAATTGCAATCCGGATTCCTTTTCCATTCATTCCGGCATTTTGCCATGCATCAGCACCCAAAGTTGATAATTGACCTTTTAAAACTTTTTCCTGTTCGAAATCCATCGTGGTATCATACTCATTATATCCGGCAACCAGCAGAGTGGCTGGCTCAACATACTCGGCATCAAGTACAAATGGAAGTTCCATTACACGTACCATTTGCATGGGAGTAGCTTCCACCACAACCGAATTGAACCAACGGCTTGTAAATAACACATCCTGAACCAGGGGAGTAATTTCTTCCACATAAGTATCGTTAACCGGCCAATCCGAAGGATCATCAAGCGGAAGCCCGGTGCGGATGCGTCTTTCAATGGCTTTTGCATCAAAATATTCCTGTGGATTAAAATCCTTCCGTTGTTTATCTTTAAAATAAACCATCCATTGCTGTTGCTGAGCTTCGGCGAAAAACGAAAACACGAGAAGAAATAGGGCAATAAGTTGAATGTATTTTACCTTGAGCATAAAATATCTTTTGAGAATAAACGAAGGTAATTAAATTCTATTATCTTTACTACAATTTCATACTTATCCTGTATAAACGTGTTTTGCTACTTATAACTAAGAGTGCTGTATTATGCCTAAAGGTGTTCAAAATATCAACCCTGAACTAGTTGAAAGACTGAGGACTAAAGTAGCTCAATCCCTTTCCTTTTCGCTGAATACCAATAAAAATTATGATCTGTTATCGACTATTATTTATAAACGCACAGGAGCTATGCTCAGCAACAGTACACTCCGAAGGGTATTTCAGTACGAGTGCGGCAATCATCCTACCAAAAGCACACTTGATCTAATCAGTAAGGCAATCGGATTTCATGATTGGGATGATTTTACTAAAAAGGAAAGAAATCACCAGCATACTGACCTCTTCCAACTTATTGCTATGTTTAAGCTTCAGGGATTAGGCAATTTGGACGAAACCAGGCAAATCCTTGAAAATCACAGCCACCATCCCGATTTTTTCAACCTGTTGAATGCCACTGTTCAAATTGCAATTACAAATCGCGACATCGGATTCCTGAGCAATCTTTTTGAAATGGAAGGCGTCTTTAACAGAAGCCCTGATAGTATGCAGGTTTTTTATTTTGTGCAAAGTTTGGTAATCAGCCTTAACCAGTCGGAACTAATGCCCGGTCTAATTGAATATTACGGATCAAGTCCGAAAGCACACACCCACCTGGTTGAATACTACGTTGATGAGGATAATCTGAACGGTTATTATTTCAAATTGTTGCAAGTGTATCACCATCATAAAACCACACCTGAAGCACTTCTGTTTTATAATTGCATGATGTATCAACATGCTGCAGAAAACAATCTGCCAACAAGGCCCTGGTTAGATTTCCTGAGCCAATTCAGCGATGAATCACACATTCATCATATTCCAAAAGCACGGAGGTTAGCCATTCTTATGCTCGAAGCTAACGGCTCAGAAAAAATCAAAGAGGAAATGCTGAATAAAACCCGTGATTTATTTCTTGATTTAAGTGATGACGACAAAGTAGATGCTGCTCTTTTCATGGTGAAACTACTTTTTATGAAACGCGAACTTCAGCTGATTGAAAAAGTATTGCTTCTTACACCCAACCTGAGTGCCCATGACAGGCCGGTAGATGATCGTAACAACATTAATCAGATAAAAATTTACAGGGCCTATGTTCTTTATAACGGAAAGAAAAAAACGGAAGCCTTGCTTAAGCTGAATGAGTTTGATCCTTTAATGGTCCATGCTTTTTTTTACAATCACATTATGAATGATTTTCGGGTTATCAGTAACCTGATTCTGAATAAATAATCCGGTACGCTTCATTCCAATTATACCTAATCAACCATGTACTTCCTGTATGCTTCGGTTTTGCTGTATGCTTTCAATAATGTTCTCTGGAAACATTTTGTAAAAAACGAACACCCCCTGCATCTTATCAGCCGGAGAGCTGTATTTACGGTGCTAATTGCTTTTACAGCCATCTGGGCCATGGATGTAGATATTTATGCATATCTCAAAAATCCGCAAGCCTGGTATGTTTTGCTTGGGTCGCTGTTTGGAGTGTCCGGACTTATATTGATGGTGACTTTTCTAAAAACCGGAAGCCTGGTGCGGATGGGGTATTATTCCTTGTTAGGAGCTTTTGTTGCAGCTGCATACACCTATATTTTCAGGGAAGCGCCTTTTACCATCAAAACAGTGTTTGGCGCAGCACTTATTATTACCGGCTATCTGGTTTTTCTTTTTAACGAAAAGCGCCGCGTTGTTATGGAACCAACAATAATAGGTCAGCATTTACTGCTGGCTGGCATGACTCTTTGTTTTGCCATTTCACTGCTGATACAATGGGAACAGCTTAAAGTGCTGCCGCCCTTAGCCATTATTACTACTCAGGAAGTAGTTGTATTAATCGTTACTGCTATTGCTTCGCTGGCATTTAAAACGAAAACGGCACAAAAAAGCAGGGCGATCACTCTCCGGAACACCGCCATTATGGCTGCTGTAATATTTGCCGGCATTTTCACCGGGACTATAGGGTTAAAAACCGCTGATCCTTTTCTGGCTTCCCTCACCGGGATGATGTCGCCGGTGCTGACAGTATTTGGCGGAAGCCTTGTGTTTAAAGAAAAACTCAGGCCAATGCACTACATTACGATGGCCTTGATAGTAGCGGGTGGGGTGGCGCTGGTGTAATTCCAAAATGCTTTTGCCTTTATCAACTCCACCAATAGGATGCTCTTCCCGGTGTTGATTCAATTACGCCTTTGTTTAAATGCCGGTTTGAGTTTTTGGGAAAGCATAAATTAAACGTATCTTTGCTTTATGCGAATACAGGACGAAATAATGAAAAACCCTTCTGGCTTTATAGCTTTATGCGAAAACCATAAAGTTAAGTACCTGTATGCCTTTGGCTCGGCAACTACCGATACTTTTGACCCGGTTAACAGTGATATTGATTTACTTGTGGCGATAGATGATTCCGATCCAATCGAAAGAGGAGATAAATTGCTTTCGTTATGGGATACATTTGAGCAGTTTTTTAATCGGAAAGTCGATTTGCTTACAGATTCATCCATCAGGAACCCCTATTTAAAAAGAAGCATTGACTCAACTAAAGTATTAATCTATGACGGAAAAGGGACTAAAGTACTTAGCTGATATAACTCAGGCAATTGATCTGATTGAGGAGTTTACAAGTTCGGTTCCGGGCTACAATGATTATGTAAAAGATCTGAAAACACAGAGCGCAGTTGAAAGGCAATTAGGGATTATAGGCGAAGCTGTAAATAAATTTGAGACCATACACCCTGAAGTAAGTCTGGAGAATTCAAGAAAAATTGTTGGATTCCGAAATCGTTTGATCCATGCCTATGATGCCATCGATTCATCCATGGTTTGGGCTATCATCAAAAAGCATCTTGCACCGTTGAAGGAGGAGATTCAACAAAAATTGCTATAATAAAATGAATCACTTTTAAAAGTTGGGGAGTAAAAGGCAGATTGATGTTATAAAGCATCATGTTTTTAGCAGGCTTCACTACAGATTTGATTTCTTGTTCTTTTGTATTTAACACATAAACCAAAATTCCGTTAATATTTATATTGAATTGAATTAGCTGACTATCCCACCCAGGAAATGCAGATAAAATAGTTTTACATCCTCAAATCTATCCAGGGAGAAGCGATTTCTTCTTGTCCCAAATTCTATCTGAACCTTTTGACTGAATAGCCCGTAACGCATACTTATGTGGAGGCTGTGGCTACTTGTGCGGAGGCAAATCACACTTGTTTTGTGGCAGAAAATACATGTTCGATGGCTCCGAATATGTGTTCCCTGCCAATACACATTCTATTTGAGCCTATTTGAAAAAGTTTTTGGAGGAAATGTGTTATATTTTTGGATGGTGGGAAGATTAGGTATCAAAATTAATTTTTGGAAAACCAGGAAAATAGATTCCTCAAAATTCTAGAAGTAAAAATAGAAAAAGATTAAATGCAAAAAAGACCTTACAGAAAAAAAAGAATTGCTATAAAAACACAAAGTAACAAATCTACCAACTTAAAATTCCATTTATCATGTACAACGAACAATTAGAAAAACTCATTGAGATGGCTCTAATAGATGGTGAGCTAACCGAAAAAGAAAAACAAATTCTTTTTAAAAAAGCCGAATCATTTGGTGTTGACCTTGACGAGTTTGAAATGGTACTTGAGGCAAAACTGTTTGAAAAGCAAAAAAGTGATAAACCTGTAACCGCTGCACCAAAATCTAACAAATTAGGCGATGTAAAAAAATGTCCTGCTTGCGGTGCAATTGCCGAAACCTTTGCCACCAAATGTCAGGATTGCGGAACAGAATTTAGAAATATTGAAGCTTCTCAAAATATTATCAAGTTTTTTGAAAAACTAGATGAACTTGAATCTAGCAGAAAAGATAGTGTTTATGGAACCAGTAATAGTAACAACAATATTGGTGTTGGAACAATTATCAAATGGCTATTTTTTTGGTATATACTTTTACCACTGAAACTTTTTGGTTTTTTTGCGAATAAATCAAAATCAGCGAAATGGTCAACAACTGATTCCCGAAAAGAAGAACTTATACTTAATTTCCCTATTCCTGCTTCACGGGAAGAGATTTTAGAATTCCTTAATCTTGCTTCAAGCAAAATTAACAGCAATACCTATTTTAATGCTTTCGCAGAAGAAACAAAATATAAAAATGCCTGGAATAAAATATGGCTTAAAAAGATAGAGCAAATTCATTCGAAGGCAGCTATGGCAATGAAAAATGACAAGAAATCCTTTGAGGATGTTAATAAAATAGCCGAAAGTGCCCGCTTTACTGTAAAAAGCAACAATAAAAAAGTGTTACATATTGCATTGGGATTTATAACGTTAGTTGCAGTTTTTATCATTTGGCTTATTATTTCGATTAATGCTGAGGACAGAAAATTAAACAAACAACAGGAATTAAAGTCAAAAGCTGAAACCTTCATTAAATCAGGCGAATACGCTAAAGCCGAAGAAATTATTTTATCATTAGAAAAAGAGTCATTTATTGTTGAATTAAAAAGTAAAATCCAATTAGATGAACTTACTAATAAAATTAATACCCTCGAAACTTTGCTGGAAAAGAAGGATTATTCTAAACTAAAGTTTGAACTGGAAAAAATTACATGGACTAAGAACAGTAAAGGCTACGACACAGAAAGTATTGAAAGAGAAAGCTATAAAACATTTTTAGAAAAGAAAAGTGCCTTAAACAATCAACTTCCCGAAAAATATCGAATCGAAATAGGGAGCGAATATTCATTATAAAAATTAAAACCTATGGGATTCTTCGGAAATAAATCAGAAGGCGGATTAATG
>CAZOXJ010000006.1:0-42427 GCA_964583325.1 uncultured Lentimicrobiaceae bacterium | reverse complement strand
TCCGATACCCTTTGCTTCCTTAGGCCAGGATTCGGGTTCCCATTTATCATTGTTCATGGTGCGTGAGTCTCCGTTCTTGATGTTAGCCAGAAGTGAATTATAAAATTCAAGAGCCCAGTCGCATGTAAGTTTGGTTTCAAGTCCACGGGCAGCTGTACGGCCAAGTGTTGAAAATAAAGCAGTTACCGGAACATCAAGCGCTTTGAGCGCGCTATCAACAACTTCCTTAAATTCAGGTTTTCCGGAAGCATACCCGACAAGCATTCTTGACAATGGCCCAACTTCCATCGGATAACCTTTCCATCTCGGGGTCTTAACCCAGCTATATTTTTGCGATACATCCAGTTGTTCGTAAGGTGGTTTTGGACCAGTATAGTTCAGGTTGGTTTCACCTTCCCATGGATGCAATCCAACTTTGTCGCCTTTGGAATAATCGTACCACGAGTTGTTCACATATTCCTGGATCTGCGTGGGATCATCCGCTTTAATTTCATGGATTTTACTCAGGTCGCGGTTTAAAATAACGCCACGCGGTATTTTAAAGCTATCCGGATTGTTGTACCCGTTGGTCGGGAAATCGCCGAACGACATATAATTCGTCAATCCACCGCCGATGGCACCCCAATCGCTTTTATAGAATGAAGCAATTGCAAGCAAATCGGGAATATATACCTGGTCGACAAAAGTTTTTGCATCCTGGAAAAGTTTGCCAACCATGGCTAGGCGTTCAGCATTTACAGCATTAGCTTCATCAATGTTTATTGAACAAGGCACACCGCCAACCAAATAATTCGGGTGAGGATTTTTCCCTCCGAAAATGGTATGAACTTTCACAATTTCCTTTTGCCATTCCAAAGCTTCGAGGTAATGGGCAACGGCAATAAGATTTACTTCAGGAGGCAGCTTGTAGGCTGAATGTCCCCAGTATCCATTAGCAAAAATGCCTAACTGCCCGCTTTCAACAAAGTTTTTAAACTTTTTCTGAACATCTGTAAAGTATCCCACGGAGCTTTTTGGCCAGGAGGAAATACTTTGCGCCAAAGTGGAAGTTGCTGCCGGATCTGCTTTAAGCGCTGACACAACATCCACCCAGTCGAGTGCATGCAACACATAAAAATGCACAACATGGTCCTGGATATACAAGGCATTTGCCATCAGGTTACGGATAAGTTCAGCATTGGGAGGCACAGAAATGCCAAGCGCGTTTTCAACTGTTCTGACAGAGGTGAGTGAATGCGTGGAGGTGCAAACACCGCATACACGTCCGACAAAAGCCCATGCGTCACGCGGATCACGGCCTTTTAATATGGTTTCGATACCACGAACCATTGTTCCGGCACTGTATGCATCGGTGATTACTCCGTTGGTAACTTCAATTTCAACCCGTAAATGACCTTCGATTCGGGTAATGGGATCTATAACGATTCTTTCAGCCATGACTATTATACTTTAGGTGCTTCTGTTTCTGAAACTGATTCGGGTGCATTAGTGATTTCCTTTTTCTTGCGGATGTTGGTGTAAATGGCATGTCCTGCAACGCCTACTGCTGTAGCAACGCCAAGTCCAAGACCAATTTTGTCGGCGGTGGTTTCAATTCCAAATCCTGCAATGCTTGGCAGATGCTGGTAGAACGGACCATTGTCCCAGAAACCGGCCTCGGAGCAACCGATACACGGATGACCCGATTGGATCGGATAACTGACTCCGTCATTCCATTTAATAATTCCGCATGAATTATAAGTAACAGGACCTTTACATCCCATTTTATAGAGACAATATCCTTTTTTTGCTCCTTCATCGTCGAAAGACTCAACAAATAATCCTGCGTCAAAATTAGCACGGCGGTAACATGTATCATGCACACGGCGCGAATAGAAGGCTTTAGGGCGACCCAATGCATCCAGTTGGGGAATACGGTCGAAAGTAAGCAGATGAACCACTACACCGGCCATAACGTCAGCTATAGGAGGGCATCCTTGTACATTGATCACAGGTTTGCCACTGATAATTTTGTGAACCGGTTGAGCTCCAGTAGGATTTGGGCTTGCAGCCTGAACACATCCTGCCGAAGCGCAGTTACCCCAGGCAACAACAGCCTTACAGTTTTGAACTGCTTCTTCCAGGATTTGTTTGGCACTCCTGCCGCCAATACAGCAATATGCTTCGTTTTCGGTAGGGATTGAGCCTTCAACCATAACGATATATTCGCCGGGGAATTTAGCCATCACTGTTTTATAAGCTTCTTCAGCCTGAACACCTGAAGCTGCCATCAGGGTTTCCTGGTAATCCAGCGAAATTTTACCCAATATAATATCTGCTACAATAGGGTGAGAAGCCCTGATAAAAGATTCACTGCAACAGGTACATTCCTGGAAATGGAACCAAATGACCGGGAGCCGGGGTTTGGTTTCAAGTGCTTTAACGATCTGGCCGATACCACTGGATTCAAGCCCTATGAATGCCGCCATGGTTGCACAAAATTTTAGAAAATCTTTACGGGATATCCCATCCCCCCTGACTTCCTCATAAAATGAGGGTTGCTTATTTTCCATAAAGCTTTAGGTTTAAATTAGTTCAATCGAATGTAAATATATAGATATATTTAGGCGTTTCGACATATAATATAGCAATATTCTGTAATTTATACTCTTTATAAATAAGCAAATTGAGATATTTAGCCTACATCGTAACACTAATAATGGCTGTAAGAACTGTTTACAATCCAAAAATAATTTGGTACTTATTTTCCTGTTTATCTATGTTGTAGTCTGATAAATAATTTTCTTCCGGAATTGAACGGCTGAAACTAAAAACTAATCTTGAACGAAACATTAAACGTTCTGCCCAGCGACCAGAATCCCTTGAAAGTTTCCAGATCATGACTTGCACCATCGTCGCCGCGGATTATGGTTTCGGTACCTAAAACATTCTGACAGGCGAGTTGCAGCGAGACAGGGAATTGCTTCACATTCATGTCGTAGCCGGCATACAAATCGAGCAGCGAATACGAAGGAATCTGGTAGGGCTGGCTTCTGTCGTCAGGGTTGTTGCGGTTAACCGGATCGAAATTGGCATACAGCCTGTTGTAAAGCACCCAGTCGGCTGCAAACCTGAATCCATCAGATGTATGATATTCAGCTGACAGTCCAAGTTGGGTCTGAGGTGCATCACCAACGTATAATCCTTTGGTGTACACCATCATACTGTCAACCAGCACCTGGTTATCGTCGTAAATACTGGCCGAAACATCGTTTTGCCATTTCCAGTCGCCAATTGAGACCGTAGCAGCAATTGAAAAATTCTGAAAAATGTTATAGTTTAATTCGGCTTCTATGCCATGGTGTAATGCGTTTAATCCACGCACCAGCGATCGTGTCATGGTGCTGTCGGTGAGCTGAATATTTTCACGCGACAACAACGATTTATCTTTCCAGAGCGTATAATACAGGTTAATACGCGAGGTAATTTTCCCTGATTCGTAGGTATAACCGGCTTCGGCTGCAGTAATTTTCTCGTTAACAAGGTTGTGTGCAATTGTATTTGAATAATTAACATAAACGAACTTATAATAAGGCTCCCGGGAGTAATATCCTAAATTCGCATATACATTACCATACCTTCCAACCTTGTAAGATGCACCACTTTTAATATCGAATCCGGCTTTGTTAACCGGTTCACTCAAAGGATCTTCAGGGTAATTATACGGATCTTCGCGACGATAATGCGTACCCGAAAGAGTTGAAGCAACAAAAGCTGTCAGTTTGCCAGTTTTATACTCCGCCTGTCCGAAAAGATTACCATAACTGATCATTGAATAATTATCGACATTAATTACATCGCCCGGTTTCTTGATCTGCTCACGCCCGCTGACGCCTGCCAGCGACCAGGCATATTGTTCTACCCAAAAATCTCCACCCATCAGATCGTCAACTTCCTCGAAGAGATGTGATCGAAAATTCCGTAAATGAATCCCGGTTGTTATCTTTATTTTATCATTAACATCCAGCGAAAGCGAACTCAACAGACCCAGCCAGTAATGATTGGCGCGGTAATTTGTAAGTATATTTTTCGAATACCCGCTAATGAACGAACCATCCGCAAGTTGGGTTGAATCGGAATGGGTAGAATTATTCATAAAAATCTGGTCGAAATCAATCTGGTAGTTTTTCTGAAACGACCATGTTGAAGGTCCGTAGTTAAAAGCTTCGGTGTACCTGCCACCGCCTTTTCCGAAAGAAACATAGGCCGAGGTCGACAGGAAAGTTTTTTTATTGATATTCCAGTAGTGGTTCAGGTTGATTTGAGGTTTATGATAAAAATTTTTCGAAAGTGTGAGAATTTCGCTGTTGTACTCGCCCCAGTTAGAGTTGTATTTTACTCCGAATTTATCATAATCAGCTTTACTCATGCCATAATTTCTTTGCCCGTGATGTTCAGGTGATCCCATGGCTGTAAGGACAAGACGATGTTTCGTATTTATTTCCTTATCAAGGCTCAGGAAGTACGACCAGCCATCAACAAAAGTAGCATCAACAAATCCCGGCCCTACCGTTCGCGATCCAAGAAACGTTAACGCGGCTCCGTTTTTCATTTTACCGGTGGAGAAACTTAGTATGGTTTTGCTATTGCCATAATCCGAAAGGCTGTAACGCAAAACACCACCTGCTTCCGCTGCTGCTGATTTGGTAATGATATTAATTGTGCCGCCAACTGAATTCATCGCTACACGCGAAGCACCAAGTCCGCGTTGTACCTGTATTGCCTCGGTTGCGTCAGTAAGTCCGGCCCAGTTCGACCAGTAAACCAGTCCGTTTTCCATGCTGCTTACCGGAACACCATTTAGTAAAAGTGCGACATTTTCCTGTTGAAATCCACGCAGTGTAAGCCTGTCGTCGCCACTTCCACCTCCTTCTTTGGTAGCATAAATTCCGGGAGTCATTTTTAATATTTCCGGGTAATCCTGGTTTCCGATTTTCTGTTCGATTGTGCGGGCCTTAACGGTAGAAACAGCAACGGGAGTCGTTCTATCTGTTACAAATGACGACATAATTTTAACTTCGTCGAGGTCTATAACATCAGGCTCAAGTTTGATGATTCCAAGGAAGATAACATTTCCTGATTTTTTGCTAACTGACTGGCTAAGTGAATTATAAGAAATATGCGAAAATTTAAGAATTGAATTTTCGGCGTTCACAACCAGTTCAAAAGTACCATCACTTTTGGTGACGGTTCCCTGGTCGGTTCCTTCGGCCACTATGGTAACGCCGGGAATAGTTTCGTTTGTAACACGGTCGGCAACAGTTCCTTTAATCCTGAATTCCTGAGCGCTAACAACAGGATTTAAAAGGAGAATTAAAAAAAAGATCTGCAGTGTCACGAGAAGTGTTTTCATCATCGGTATTGTTAATTTGTTAAAACAAAAATGCCCTGAAGTAAATTCTCCAAGGGCCGACGATTGAAAATACAGATGCACGATAACGCATGCCGGAAAATAGCAAGCACTATACGATCAATATTCTTCTTCCATCCAGACTTTAACTGTCGGTACCGGAGTTTAACCGGTTCAATCCTTTTTTACGGGAGTCGCGGACTGTACCGCCGATCGGGAATTTCACCCTGCCCTGAAGAAAGCGGTGTGAGATGTTAATCAAATCACAAACGCCGGTGCAAATGTATATTAATTTTATTTATGCAAAGACAAAGAATATGTAATAATTACCAAAAATACGCATACATCTGATATTCAGTAAACTAAAATATGATAATTGAATAATGTTGGGGAATTTCTATTTCGAAAGCTTCAGTTCAGTTCCGGGTTTAGGCTCATTTCCCGGATGTAATTTATTGAATTTATATAACTCGTTAAGTTTAACAGCTTTTTCCTGGGAGATGGAATACATGCTGTCATCGGCTTTAACTTTATAAGTATGTTCAGTATTTTTCTTCTTCTTAGGTTCAAGATATAACATCTGCCCGGGAAAAATATTATCGCTTTCCAGCAGATCATTCTGTTTATAAACCTGAAAACTAAAAATATTAAACTCTTTTGCAATACCAAACCAGGTATCGCCTTTTTTTGCAAAAATAAAAGGGACGCCATTATTTTCATACACCTTGCGTCCATCATCAGAAGTGTATAAATATTCATAATCGGATGAAGAAGGAAACTTGTAGTTTTTACGGAAAAGCACACGACTTTCGTTACCAGAAGCCATATTATTCGCTGTTTGAGAATCTTCGTTACTTAACTTGTCCTGCGAAAAATAAACTCCACCCCTGAGCGAAGCAATTTCTTCTTTTGTTAAGGAAGTAGTATCATCAAACAAGTATAGCCTGTTAGTTTCAATCATCCGTATCAGCATATTCGCATAATCAGGATTGGTAGCATAACCAGCTTGTTTCAAACCTTTTGCCCACCCTTTATAATCCGTAACAGGCATTGAAAATAATGATGAATAACGGCTTCGCGTGGTTAAAAATAACGAATGATCACGATACGATTCGTTTACATCTTTGTATTTCCGGAAACACTCATTGGGTTCGTCATCATCGTGGAAATATTTTTCCCCGGTCCATTCCTTCTGGCATTTTATCCCAAAATGATTGTTTGATTCTATCGCCAGTTTACTTGAGCCGCAACCACTTTCAATTATTCCCTGTGCAAGGGTAATACTGGCAGGAATACGGTATAAAAGCATTTCTCTTATTGCACTCGTTTTATAAGTATTAATATAATTATCATAATCGGAATTAACAACCTGTTGCGCAGCTAAAAAGTTAGTTATCAGTAAAAAAAAGGAGAAAAAGGCAATTCGTTGTAACATATTAGTTCCTATTTAAGTTGCAAATTTACAAAATCCATGCTTAACTTACATTTTTTCATTTTCGCTATCTCTACAGCATTGAGGTTTCTATAAATTTTATATTTATTTCATAAATATTTTTAAAAAATGTTCGAACTTAACCAAACTTATTATAAATTTGTAGCATTAACAGAAGAGTAAGTAAAAATAATTAAAAACTATATTTTCATATCTGACACTTTGATTTGGGTACAAAGGGTTAAAAGTTTTCTGGTTAATAATTTGGTTAATAATTTGGTTCAGAAGTCCCCGTATAAAAGCGGGGATTTTTGTTTTCTAAACTTCGCTATCACCAATCTGAACCGCAAATGTCAGCCGGTGAAAAGGCGTGAATCCCTTATTCAATATAGCCTTCCGATGCTCCAGGGTTGGATATCCTTTATTTCTGTCCCATCCGTAATGAGGATACATATCATTTAATTTCATCATAAAATCATCGCGGTAAGTCTTTGCCAGAACGGAGGCTGCAGCAATAGAAAGAAATATCCCATCTCCTTTCACAACACATTGATGATCAATATTTTTATATGATTTAAAACGATTACCGTCAACCAAAATCAGTTCCGGCCTTAGCACAAGTTTATCCAGGGCCAGGTGCATTGCTTTGATTGAAGCTTTTAAAATATTTATACTATCAATTTCCTGGTTATCAACCATTGCAACCGCCCAGGCCAGTGCATCATTTTCGATAACAGGGCGCAAAATGTTTCGCTGATTTGCCGATATTTTTTTCGAATCATCTAACAGCTCATTAACATAGTTATGGGGAAATATCACCGCTGCCGCGAAAACGGGTCCTGCCAGGCAACCCCGCCCTGCCTCATCGCATCCGGCTTCGATCAGATGATCTGATAATGATGACCTTAACATAGCACTGAGAGTAAAATAATTGTTTTTTTACGGTTTTACCTGAACTATTCCTGAATTTTGTGAATTAACATCACTGAAAACTTCGCCTCCTAAGGAGCATCTGATACTTAATTGCTTTAAGAGCAAGCCAACATGAAGACCCTAAAACGCGAGAAAACAAAAATCAGGCACTTTTAGAAGAGTAGAAAAGTTTCCTTAATCACGAACTTATAGTGCATCATAGATTCGCAAAGCAACAAAAATCAGAAAATAAACAATTGCAAGGATTTCAAACCAAAACGTCCGTTTTTTCAAAACCAAACTTCCGGTTAAGTAAAACGACATCGGGATCACAAAAATGTAATTCGCCGAAAGTATTGGCCAACCAGCTAAAAGTATTCCGATAAGCGCGGTAAAGCTGAAGTTAAACATAACCCATACTCTGCGGCGGATGGAAATAACTTTATCATTAATTGAATTTAGCACAGCCATCATCCCGACTAAAATCATAAATGCTGAAAAGGAAAGCCAGATAGTTGGGACAAAAGGAATACGCGGCGGTGCTATCAGGTTGACAAGCGAGTTAAAAAACTGGTCAAAACCACCGGTCAGATTGTCATTCCAGAACAACCAGCTTATATAATACAGGAATGGCAAACTAAAACTGATAACAGAAATGACATATTCGCGCCAGCTTGAAATGCGGTATGTGATAAGGGTGAACCAAATCAGAAAAAGCAGGAATGCCAGTGGAACATAAAAAAGAGAAGCGATGCCAATGGAAAAACCTGCCGTAAAAAGCTGGTGGTATGCATCCTGTTGCCCATACATCGACAATATTGAATTCAATGCAATAATGCAGAATATGCCCGCAGGGAGCATTGCATGCATGGTCAGATAATTTGGATCCCAACTGTAAGCCAGTAATATAATAATTGCCGGCAAAAAATTACTTCTACCGAAAAAGCCATTCGATTGGTATATGTAAAAGAGAACCACCGACTGCAAAACAATAAGGAATAATCCTGTTGCTACCGGCAAAAGGGAGAAGGGCTGTAACCAGGATATAAGCAATGTATAAAGCGGTCCGTCAGTAAGTGTGCGAACAGGAGGAACCGGATTTACGAAAGCTGGTATCCACAGCAAGGCCATAAATACAGCATACATCATAAACTGCAGTAATGTCCCTGACTTATAAACCCAACGTAGCATTTCCGAATGATTAAGTGTGTGATTTACATCAGATCTTTGCCAATATCCTTGCGATAATAAGATCCTTCGAATGAAATCTTTTCTGCTGATTCAAGAGATCCGGCAACAGCTGATTTAAGATCAGAAGCAAGCGTTGTAACAGCAATTACCCTTCCGCCGGCTGTATAAATTTTATCATTTTCAGAAACTGTACCCGCATGAAAAACCATGCTGCTTTTAACAGTATCCAAACCGGTAATGGTTTTACCTTTACTATAATCGCCGGGATAGCCGCCCGAAACTATCATCACGCAGGCTGCGGTGCGCTCATCAATTTCAGCTTTTATTTCCGATAGCCTGCCTTGCGCGGTGGCAAAAAATATTTCGAGCAGGTCAGTTTTAATTCGTGGTAATACCGATTCCGTTTCCGGATCGCCCAGACGAACGTTATATTCGATTACAAAAGGATCACCTTTAACATTCATCAGGCCGAAAAACAGGAATCCCTGGTAAGGAATACCATCTTTCCTGAGGCCTTCAACAGTTGGCCTGATCACTCGATCCTCAACTTTCTGCATAAAATCACTTCCGGCAAACGGCACCGGCGAAATTGAACCCATTCCCCCGGTATTAGGGCCGGAATCGCCTTCCCCAATGCGTTTATAATCTTTTGCCTCGGGCAATACAAGATATTCGATCCCATTGGTAATGGCAAAAGCCGAAAGTTCGATACCATCCAGAAATTCCTCAATCACAACCCGTTCCGATGCTTTTCCGAATTTTTGATTGGCAAGCATATCGGTAAGTTCCGTTTCGGCTTCGTACAAAGATTTACAAATCACAACACCTTTCCCTGCTGCAAGCCCATCAGCTTTAAGCACGTAGGGAGCAGCGAGTGTTTTCAGAAATGCTATCCCATCTGTTAATGTTTCCCTGGTAAAAGTCTGGTAGGCTCCTGTTGGAATTGCATGCCGAATCATAAATTGCTTCGCGAAATCCTTGCTTCCTTCGAGTTCGGCACCTGCTTTTTGAGGTCCGATAACAGGAATGTTCCGAAGCAAATCATCATTCAGGAAGAAATCGTGAATTCCCCGTACTAAAGGCTCTTCAGGCCCGACCACAACCATGTCGATTTTGTGCTCAATCACAAACTGCTTAATACTTTCGAAATCATTCCCGCTGATCGGTATGTTTTTCCCAACTGATGCTGTTCCGGCATTGCCGGGAGCTATAAACAACTGGTTTAACAAAGGGCTTTGAGCAAGTTTCCAGGCTATGGCATGCTCACGGCCACCGCTGCCGATAAGAAGGATGTTGGATTTTGTCATTTAAAGGGATTGATGAGATTGAGGGGATTGAAGAGATTGAGGGGATTGAAGGGTTTGAAGGGTTTGAAAGGTTAAGGAATCTGTGGAAGGCTATTCCTGAAAATGAAAAATTATACCTGCATTCTGAATGTTTAACTTTTTTAGTTTTCAAGGGCACCTATCAATTCCTTTACATCTTTTATTCCATGACGGTTGCAGTATTCCTCAATACCATCAAGAATTTTTATACAAACCTGAGGATCAATAAAATTGGCGGTTCCAACCTGGATGGCTGTTGCGCCGGCAAGAAGAAATTCGATGGCGTCAGTTGCATTGCTGATACCGCCTAATCCTATAACAGGAATTTTAACAGCTTTGGAAACCTGCCAAACCATGCGTAAAGCAATGGGTTTAACAGCAGGACCTGACAAGCCGCCGGTTATGGTTGAGAGTATGGGACGTCTTTTTTCAGCATCAATAGCCATTCCGAGTAAAGTATTGATAACTGACACGGAGTCAGCACCTTCATCTTCAACTGCTTTAGCTATTTCGGCAATATTGGTTACGTTAGGCGAAAGTTTAACGATCATTGTTTTATCATAAACTTCGCGTACCGCTTTGGTAACAGCGCCAGCCATCGGGCAGGAAGTTCCAAAAGCCATTCCACCTTCCTTTACATTCGGGCAGGAAATATTTAGTTCGATTCCGGTAATTTTTTCAAGGGAATTCAGTTTTTCGGCTACTTCCATGTAACCTTCAACAGTTGAATCCGAAACATTTACAATAATATGTGTATCGTAATGTTTGATTTTCGGGTAAATGGTTTCGATAAAATAATCGACGCCTTTATTCTGCAACCCGACAGAATTAAGCATTCCCGATGGTGTTTCGGCCATACGCGGATATCGGTTTCCATCGCGGTTTTTCGAAGTACAGGCTTTGGTTAGTATGCCGCCAAGCCTGTTAACATCAATAAAATCATCGAATTCAGGCCCGTAGCCAAAAGTACCCGAAGCCGACATTACCGGGTTTTTTAAAAGCAGCTTATGTACGTTTACTGATAAATCAAGCATTTTTATTCAGATTTCGGAATTCGCATTATCGGATTAAATCCAGGTAAGATACCTCCCTGATTCTATGATACTTATTTTTTGCTTTTCCCCAGCTTCTCTCCTTGTCTTCTTTCCCTGTTAAGAACTGGTTATAACTTAAGTCGCCGTGTATCAAAAACAGGTCCTTCGATACAAGTTGTTTTATTGCCATCAATGGTTTCGACTACACAACACAAACAGGCGCCAATTCCGCAAGCCATGGTATTTTCGAGAGAGATTTCACAAAAAATATCGTGAGAGGCAGCAACCCTGGCAACCGCTTTCATCATGAGATCGGGACCGCAGGCATAAATGGCAGAGTATTCTTTCACTTTCCCGGAAAATAAGGAGTGCTGGGTTACCATTCCTTTTTCACCGGCCGAACCATCATCAGTAGTTATAAAAACTTCGCCGTAAGGCTGATACTTTTCAGGCTCAACAATGTCGTTGGCAGTGCGGCCACCAATAAGCACATCAGGTTTAAACCCTTTTTCCTTTAAAAGTTTAGCCAAAAGCAACATAGGTGCAATACCGACACCTCCGCCAACCAGTAAAGCTTTTTCACCGGCAGGTAAACTAAATGAGTTTCCGAGCGGATAAACCAGGTTGAGTATATCGCCCTCTTTAAGTTTCATGAGAGCTGCCGTTCCATCACCAACTTTTTTAATGAGCAACGAAAGTTCATTGGTTTTATAATCCGTATCGTAAATCGAAAAAGGGCGGCGCAGGTAAGTGGTTGTTGAATT
Organism: uncultured Lentimicrobiaceae bacterium; assembly: GCA_964583325.1. GTDB lineage: Bacteria > Bacteroidota > Bacteroidia > Bacteroidales > UBA4417 > UBA4417. The sequence goes on along the minus strand of CAZOXJ010000006.1, from coordinate 30,380 downwards.
GCTCACCAGTACTTCGGCAAACTGCCCCGGAAATATTGGAGGCAGACCAACCGGGCATTTCAGGTAAAGAGCAAAATAATCATCAGTAATGTGATGGTTGCGTGTAACCTCAAAGTCGTGGATAAATTTCTTCATCAGGTGCAATTATGCTGGCGAAAATACTTAAAAAAAGTCCGCCATGAAATACGACGGACTTATTATTATTTGTCTTCTGTTTCCGGTTCTGTTTCACCCGGGGAGGCTGAATGGTCCTCTACTTCTTCAGCAGGAGCCGTGAAATCAGTTATACCATTTGCTATCAACAGGTTGTACCATTGCACAAGCTTGCGCATGTGTGAAACATACACCCGCTCACGGTCGTAATCCGGTAAAATTGACTCAAAAAATGCTTTCAAAGCAGTATCGTCAGTTTTAGCATCCGGTGCCGGCTGATCGCTGTTTTTTTCCTGTATAAGCCTGAAAACTTCGCGTAACGGTAAATCTTCGTCTTTGGTAAAAATACTTATTTCGCCCAAAGAACTGATTTTATCGCTTGCAAAAGCCTGTAAGCGCTTGCCATCAGTAAGCGATTCGATAATAACGCCCGTTTTAGTTTGAGCGATTGTTTTAAATAGCCCGGGCTTGCCCGAAACTGATAAAATCTCTTTCAAATCCATATATCGTCCTATATTTTGTGCAAAATTACTTAAAACAATCTGTTATTACTACTTTGTTTTGCTTTCTCACAAAATTTAACACTTACTCAGATTTCGAACCGCCCGGTATAATTGGATGGTGTAATTTTATTCAGTTCATCTTTCACTTTTGCCGGCACATTCAGTTTTGCAATAAACGCGGTAATTGATTTGTGATCAATATGCGTATTGGTTCGGGTGAGTTCCTTCAGTGTTTCGTATGGCTTAGGAAATCCTTCGCGGCGCAGAATGGTTTGAATAGCTTCGGCCACCACTGCCCAGTTATTTTCGAGGTCAGCATGAATTTTTTCTTCATGAAGGATCAGTTTATCAAGGCCTTTAATCAGTGATTTTATTGCAATTAAAGTATGGGCAATAGGTACGCCAATATTACGGGTTACCGTTGAATCGGTTAAATCGCGCTGTAACCTTGATATTGGGAGTTTGGCCGAAAGATGCTCAAAAAGTGCATTTGCCATTCCCAGGTTACCTTCGGCATTTTCGAAATCGATTGGATTCACTTTGTGTGGCATGGCAGAGGATCCGATTTCGCCGGATTTAATTTTTTGCTTAAAATACTCCATGGAGATATAGCTCCACATATCGCGGCTCAAATCGAGTAATATGGTATTAATGCGCTTCATAGTATCAAAAAGCGCAGCCATATTATCGTAATGCTCTATCTGAGTGGTATAGCGCAGGCGTTCGAGGGTAAGGTTATTTTTTACAAAATCATCACCAAATTCCGACCAGTCAATTTCGGGGTAAGCAATATAGTGCGCATTGAAATTACCTGTTGCTCCGCCGAATTTTGCAGAAAAAGGAATCGTTTTCAGCAGTTTCATTTGCTGCTTTAACCTTTCGGCAAATACATAAACTTCTTTTCCTAAAATAGTTGGCGAAGCAGGCTGGCCATGAGTGCGGGCAAGCATAGGAATCTTCTTCCATTCTTTTGCCCTGCGCGTAAGTTTCTGGATAACATCCTCATACAAAGGCACAACTACCTCATCGAGTGCGAGTTTCAACGCATAAGGACCAGCCGTATTATTAATATCCTGCGAAGTAAGTCCGAAATGGATGAACTCTTTGTACTTCCCGAGACCCATTTTGTCGAATCGCTTTTTAAGATAGTATTCAACAGCCTTTACATCATGATTGGTAGTTGATTCAATCTCTTTTACTTCGAGTGCGTCAGTAAACGTAAAGTCACGGCACAAGGATCTGAGTTCAGCAATTTCTTTACGTTCAATCCCTTTGAGCTGTGGAAGCGGAATTTCGCACAGGGCGATAAAGTACTCTACCTCCACAAATACGCGGTAATTGATAAGAGCGGCTTCGCTGAAATAATACGAAAGACGTTCAACCTGTTTGCGGTAGCGACCATCAACAGGCGAAATGGCATTAATCATAGTAAGATCCATAGCAAAAAGTATAAAGATTCAATGGTCAAAAGTATGAAAGCCTGTTAATGAAATGCAAGTTTTTAGAAAATTTAATATAATAATTACGTTTATCACCTAAAACAATTACTAGTTTGCGGAAATATTGGTATTAAATGTAATGATTACAAAATCAGATAACACTATAATAGACCGGATTGCAAATCCGGATCTCGTTGCAGCGGGATTACAAATCCCGCTTAGCGAAATATTGGTTTTAAATGTAATGATTACAGATTCAGATAAGACTATAACAGACCGGATTGCAAATCCGGTATTCGGTGCAGCGGGATTATAAATCCCGCATAGCAAGCACTATTTAACTAAAATCCCAATGTTTCATTTACAATAAACACCGAAAATTCAGTTAAAGAAGGTCTGCGGCGTGTAGCTACATATATGTTACACCCTCGTGTTGGCAGGTTACAATTCATACAAACTCCGCTTTTTACGCAGGGATTGGGGCGATTCAGCCGTTTAAAGTTAATTGGAGCGGCAATGGTGCGAAGGCGCTGCCAGGCGGCTTCTTCGTCTGCAACTAATTTATTCACTCCTGCAACTACAATTACGCGTCGGGGACCGAATGACATGGCCGCAACCCGGTTCCCGTGTCCATCGATATTAAAAAGTTCGCCCTGCAGCGAAACAGCATTGCTGCTGCAAATAAAAACATCGCAGATTTGTTGCTGCCGCATTACCTCAATTTTTTCCTCATCCGTTAAACCAGCTGCATTGTGATCGAGAACAGAGGCTCCTTTTGCTGTAACCAATTGCTGCAGATTTAGTTGCCGTGCTGTTTGTGAACCACCAAAAGCTACTTTCATTCCGGGAGTAACCAGGGCGCATATTGCTCCGGCAGCTTCTTCACGGGTTTCAAAAAAGTCAGCCTCGAAACGGTTTTTACGCAATGCTTCCACTGTTTTAAGTCCAAGTGTCTGGCCATGCCAGGTATTCATTTCTTCAACAAAAGTGTCGGTGGGATTTATCGGTGCATTCATAGCATCAGGTTTTTAAAAAAGACAAAGTTACTCTTGTTCTACTTAGTTATACATGGTAGTTAAACCAGTAAACTCATTCCAGTGCATTCTCCGGTAATACATTTCTATTTCGAAAAGTACGTCCCTGATTTGATCCAGTTCCGAAATGGGCGACAAAAGAAAATCAACTTTTGTATTCAAGCTTTCGATTAATTCAGGGAATTGTCGTTGGTATGATAATAGCAAGTCTGCCAGAGATTCTTCACTCATTTTTTCGCCGGCGGGTTGACTCTCTTTGAGAAACTGCAATATCCGCAATCCATCAATTTTCTCGTGGCAGGCCCGGGTATAATGTGCATGCGATTTAAAATTCAACCTCAATGCTTTCCAGGGCAACTCCCCGAATTTTGCTAATAGGAAATCATCGAGCGGAGTTGTAATATCTTCAAGAAATAGCTTTTGGAACAATTTATAAGTTTCAGTCACCAGGTCATAAAGCCGCATAGCGTAAACCGGGTAACTGCTCCAATCGCCTTTAATACCTTTAATAAGTGCAGGACCGGTTCCAAAAAATACCCTGTCGCTTAATCGGGTGGCCGGGTATACAATTTCGCCGTTCCAATGCAGCAAGCGACCGGTTTTCACTATTTTCTGCAAAAAATAAAAATCTTCGCCACTCATTTTAGGTGTCATTCCGCCAGAGGCTTTGTAAGCCCATACCGGCAGAGCAATGGCCGATCCAAGTGCAGTAAAGCAGTAGGGACTTTTTATACGCCACATGTTTATTGCATAAGCCCGCATGTAAATTTCGTAGCGTAACATGGCCCTATCAAGCTCACTATGGTATGATAAGCGGTGATAATACGGAACAGAAATGGCGGAAGCAGCAGGATTTAACCGCAGATTTTCAGCAACCGATGCCAAATATCCTTTGTTGAAAAGTGTATCCGCATCCATGCTGATAATAATATCCGTGAGATGCGCCATTTTCGAAATATAATCCATCAGGTATTTTCGAGCATAGCCAATTCCGTATGCCTTAGGAGTCCAGCCGTTACCGGGCGATGATTTATCAAGGATTTCAATTCGTTTATCTTCGAGCGATACAAGGTATTTGATAGCTAAACTATTTTCTTCACAAACCGATATATGCTCCGGGTCATCCCACCAGCTATCCGGCTGATTTACACATACAACCAGCCGGAAACGCTGCTCCGTTTGCTCCATAATGGCTTTTATGAGCAATGGCAGGCGCTCCATTTCATTCATTACCGGAAGCGCAATATAAATAAGTGGTGGTATCAAAATCACTGCATTTATATGAAAGTATATATATATCTTTGGAAAACAGTTTCACAAAAGATTTTCAAAAGTAGTAGTTTTGTTGAGATAATCAGCCTTTATGGAAAGTAACGAAGTAGTGGACAAGCTTCCACGTCATCTGCTTAACCTCATCATTGACCAGCCGTATAACAACTACACGGCTCAGGATCACGCAGTCTGGCGTTATATCATGAGGCAGAATGTAAAACAACTGCCAGGTGTTGCCCATTCGTCGTACCTTGATGGATTAAAACGCACCGGCATCAGCATCGACCGCATTCCGCATATGTATGGAATGAACCGGATTTTGAAAGAAATCGGCTGGGCAGCGGTTGCTGTGGATGGATTTATTCCCCCGGCGGCTTTTATGGAGTTTCAAGCCTATAATGTACTGGTGATTGCTGCCGATATCAGGCCTATCGACCAGGTTCTTTATACTCCGGCCCCTGATATTATTCATGAAGCAGCAGGTCATGCACCCATTATTGCAGACGAAGAATACTCCGCTTACCTCCGTGATTTCGGAAAGGCAGGCAGTAAAGCATTTTCCTCCGTTTACGATAATAAAATGTATGAGGCTATACGTCATTTATCTATTTTAAAAGCTGATCCATATACTCCTTCGCTTGACATCGTAAAGGCGGAAGCTGATCTGGATGCGCTTTCGAAATTGACAGAAGTACCTTCGGAAATGGCCTTATTACGCAATCTGCATTGGTGGACCGTGGAATACGGACTTATCGGCACTCCCGAAAATCCTAAAATTTATGGCGCCGGGCTACTCTCTTCCATTGGCGAAAGCTTTAACTGCCTGAAGCCAAAAGTTAAAAAACTGCCTTATACTATTGACGCAAAAAACATTTCATTCGATATCACAACACAGCAACCGCAACTCTTTATAACTCCTGATTTCGGGCATCTTAACACAGTACTTGAACAATATCTTGATACGATGGCTTTGCGTAAAGGCGGACTCGAAAGCCTGCAGAAAGCCCGGCAATCCGGTTCTACCTGCACAGTAGTTTATAGCTCAGGATTACAGGTTTCGGGAAAGCTGGACAAAATCCACGAACAAGACAAAAAACCGGCTTATCTGAATTTCAGCGGACCAGCCATGCTTTCATATGACGATCAACAACTTGAAGGACACGGAATCAGTTTTCACAAGGATGGATTTGGTTCACCGGTTGGCACAATTAAAGGTATAAGCGGGAAAACAGAGACGATGAGCAGCGGCGAACTATCTGCCAATGGAATTCGCTGTGGTGAGATACTAAACCTGGAATTTACAGGAGGCGTGGCTGTTAATGGGAAACTCGAAAAAATTACTTCCCACAAAGGGCACAACCTGATTTTCTCTTTCAGCGAATGCACTGTCAGTTATAAAGATATGACTTTATTCAGGCCCGAATGGGGCACATTTGATATGGCTGTAGGCGAAGAAATAATTTCGGCATTTGCCGGCCCGGTGGATGCGGATGCTTTTAAACTGGAATATCCTGTTCCTGCCGAAAAAACACACCACATCGAGCATACCGAATCAAATACCCGTTTATATAGCCTATACAACAGCGTGAATAATGCGCGGCAAACCAATGGTGAAAGCTCATCTTATGTTGGAGCCTGGGAAATCCTTAGGAATAATTACCCAAAAGAATGGCTTTTACCACTCGAAATAGCCGAAGAGCTTACCAAACATAGCGACGCGAACGAAACGCTTGAAGAAATAACTTGTTTCCTGAAAAAGCTATCGGAAGAGAATGATGAAATGGAAAAACTGATAGGAGACGGTTTAAATTTGATTACTGATCATCAGAAGCTTTCTTGCTAGCTGCCAGCAACAATAATATCGCTTCACGAAGCTCATTTGATGCTATCATAGCATGAGCCAGTTTGTGGGCTTCCTCAATAATCTTTTCAGTTTTATCGCTGTATTTAGTCGAAATTGTCCTGAAAACCGGCGACAGGAGGTATTTGTTAATTTCAGGCGCGGTAGGCATTACAGGCAAGCTTCCTAATCTACCGAGGTCATTGCCGGTAAGTATTTCGCTCATTCTCACATCTTCGGGTAATGAATCAACACCAATTGCTTCCTTTGTTGCAGGTTTTTCGAGGGTAAAAAGTGCGCGGCCTGAAGCTTTTACATAGTAATCGGCTCCCATCCGGCCAACGAGATCCAGTTTGCGGGTATCAATCATACCCGACTTGTCGAGCACACTTTCATCCACATGTATCAAAACTACTTCACAGATAATGAGGTTTGCTGCACCCGGGCCATCGCCGGTTTCAATCACCTGTCGAACGGTACATTCAATCTGAACAGGCGATTCCTTAACCCTGAATGGTTTTATTTTTTCGGAAGGAACCGGTGTAAACCCGGATTTATAAAACTCGTTAACACCCCGTGGAAATTCAGTACTCGCAAGGTTCATTTGCTCAACCATCGGAAAAGTTACCACATTGATAACCACTTCGGGAACCTCTTTAACATTAAGAAGTGTATCCTTTAATTCATTGGTGCGACCGCTTCGCGATGGCGAAAAAATGAGTGTACTCGGATTAACACCAAAAACATTAAAACAACTGAATGGCGATAAATTTGCATTCCCGTTAGCATCAATGGTGCTTGCAAAAGCTATAGGACGAGGTGCCACAGCAGTAAGTAAAATACGGTGCAGATGGTGGTGTGGGATATTATGGGGATCTATGGAAGACATTTGAAGGGTTTCAGGTTTCAAGTTTGAGTGTTTCAAGTTTCAAGGTTATTACTTCGCAGGCAGAATAGTTACAGCGACTTCTCCGAAACCAACCCTGATCTCGTTTTTTTCGCAATAACCACGCATGATTACAGTATCGTTATCATTAATAAATTTCCGTTCGCTGCCATCGGGCATTACAAATGGTTTTGTTCCCTTCCAGGTAAGTTCAAGCATACTGCCGTAGCTTCCGGGATGGGGACCGCTGATTGTACCACTCCCACATAGGTCGCCGGTACGCATATTGCAGCCATTTATGGTATGATGAGCAAGTTGCTGGCTCATATTCCAGTACATGTATTTGAAATTTGATTTACAAACACTTACTTCCCGGGTATCATTAGGTTTGATAAGAACCTCGAGGTTAATATCGAAATTTTTATCCCCTTCGAAACGCAGGTAAGGCAAAACCTCCGGATCCTGAACCGGACCATTGCACCTGAATGGCTCAAGGGCTTCGGTTGTAACAATCCAGGGCGATATCACCGAGGCAAAATTCTTTGAAAGAAATGGCCCCAAAGGCACATACTCCCAGCTTTGAATATCGCGGGCCGAAAGATCATTGAACAACACCATTCCGAAAATATAATCTTCGGCATCGGCGGTAGATATGCTGTCACCAAGTGAATTCCCTTTTCCGATAATAAAAGCTGTTTCCAACTCGAAATCCAGCTGATTGGTTGCACTGAAAATTGGTGAAATTGAATCGGCCGGTTTAATTTGTCCTTTAGGCCTGTGCACTTGAGCCTCTGAAACTACGATGCTCGAAGCCCGCCCATGGTAACCTACCGGAATATGTTTCCAGTTGGGCAACAATGCATTAGCCGGATCGCGAAACATAATACCTACATTGGTAGCATGTTCAATGCTGGAATAAAAATCGGTGTAATCGCCAACCTGCAAAGGCATCAGCATTTTGATATCGGAGGCTTTATGAAGAATATGTTCTTTAAAAAAAGTAGCCTGCGAATCGTGGTAGGCGGATTCGAGAAAAACACTTTGAATTGCTGAACGAACATGGTTTGTAACAACCTTACCATGATTGATAAAATTATTGAGTGTAAGCGCGACAAATTCGGAATCCTTGATCAGGTTGCGATCGAAAAAAGCCAGGTTTGCCATAAGTGACAAATCAACGACCCAGTCGCCGATACGGGTACATATTCTTGGCCCGCTTTCGGGAATCACACCAATCCCAAAGGGAATATTATACAATGAAAAATCACTATCCGGTTTAATATCAATCCACGATTTCATTTAACTGAGTTTAATTTTTTAGTATCGAAGTAACGTCGTTTATTGCTGCAGATGCATAAGAATTTTTATAGTAAACGACATTATAAGCCTATTGAGAATTAGGTTTCTATGAATAAACATGTAGTCTGAAAAAACAAAAACATCTCCTGCTATAGAGTTCCACGCCTGGCCTGCTCGCGTTCGATACTTTCGAAAAGAGCTTTGAAATTGCCTTTACCAAAAGATTTGGCTCCTTTCCGCTGAATGATTTCATAAAATACCGTCGGGCGATCCTCAACCGGTTTAGTGAATAATTGTAAGAGGTAGCCTTCTTCGTCGCGGTCAATTAAAACACCAAGACTTTGAAGCACTTTCAGGTCTTCTTCAATAACGCCAACACGGTCCGAAACAGTTTCATAATACGAATCAGGTACAGTTAGAAACTCCACTCCTCTTTTGCGCAACTCGCCTACCGTTTTCATAATATTATCCGTTGCCATCGCTACATGCTGCACGCCTGAACCAACATAATAATTGATGTACTCCTCAATCTGCGATTTCTTTTTACCCTTAGCCGGTTCGTTAATCGGAAATTTTATAAATCCATTGCCGTTCGACATAACCTTACTCATCAGAGCAGTGTATTCCGTTGAAATATCATTGTCATCAAACGAAATCAATTGCCTGAAACCCATCACATTGGCATAAAAATCGGTCCAGGTGTTCATTTGCCCCCAATCTACATTGCCAACCATGTGATCTACATATTTCAATCCAACATCTGATGGTTGGTATTCAGGTTCCCATTTAACATAGCCCGGCAGGAACACGCCATTATAATTTTTACGTTCAACAAAAACATGCACAGTTTCGCCATAAATATGGATTCCCGAAAGAACCACTTCACCATTTCCATCCTTCTGAACAGTTGGCTGAAGATATGGCCTTGCACCTCTTTTTGTAGTTTCTTCGAATGATTTCCGTGCATCATCAACCCATAAAGCTACAACTTTAACACCATCGCCATGCTGTTTTACATGTTCACCGATTTCAGAATCAGGTATCAACGCCGTTGTGAGAATGAACCTGATTTTACCCTGCTGCAGCACATACGAAGTGCGGTCAGAGAGTCCTGTTTCGAGCCCGGCATATGCCAAAGGCTGAAATCCAAAAGCAGTTTGATAATAATGTGCTGCCTGTTTGGCATTCCCAACATAAAATTCAACGTAATCGGTCCCGTTAATGGGGAGAAAATCCTGAGTATCCATTTGTTTATCTGATTGTTATATACTGGTAAAAAGGTATGATTATGTTATTTTTGATTCAATCGATTAATACTCAATCTATTATTCCACCCAGGATTTATAGTAATCCTTTTCCTCAATTTCCATGGCCTGCTTTGTGAGTTTTAAAGGTTTAAATGTATCAACCATTACTGCCAGTTCCCGGGTTTCCTTCAACCCGATGCTTTTTTCGACAGCGCCGGGATGCGGTCCGTGGACAATGCCAATCGGGTGTAATGTAATTTGTCCACGATCTACATGTTTGCGGCTCATAAACTCACCATCGACATAATAAAGGACTTCGTCAGAGTCAACATTGCTGTGGTTATATGGCGCTGGAATTGCCTCAGGATGATAATCATATAACCGTGGTACAAATGCGCACATCACAAAATTGTTGGCTTCCAAAGTCTGATGGACAGGAGGCGGCTGATGAACCCTACCGGTTATCGGCTCAAAATCATGAATTGAAAAAGCCCATGGATAATGGCATCCGTCCCAACCGGCAACATCAAAAGGATGCGTTGCAAAATGATAAGGAAAAATCATATCATTTTTTTTGATAAGAACTTTAAAATCACCCTTTTCATCATGAGTAACCAGGTTGCCCGGCACACGAATATCGCGCTCGCAAAGCGGCGAATTTTCGAGCAGTTGTCCGAAATTATTCACATAACGTTTCGGAAACCTGAACGGTGTAAATGATTCGACAATAAGCAGCCGGTTGTTTTCAGTTTTAAACTCCAGCTGGTAGGTTACTCCACGGGGGATAACCACATGATCGCCGTAAGCGAATGGAATTTCGCCGTACATGGTATGTAAAACACCGTTTCCTTCATGGATAAAAATCAATTCATCAGCGGAAGCATTTCTGTAAAAATATCCTGTCATCGACTTTCGCGGTGCTGCCAGCGAAAGGTACACATCATTATTTACAAGCACCTGCACGCGGCTTTGAAGATAATCATCTGCCGGTTTAACCGAAAATCCCTGGAGACTCCGGTTTTGAGTATTATTCTCAACTGCTATTTCCGGAGCAACGCTGTATGGTTCGTCTATAGATTTTACCAGTGTAGGCGCATGAACATGGTATGTTATTGAATAAGCATCAGAAAAACCTTCGGTGCTGACAAGCTGCTCGGAATAAAGCCCGCCATCGGGTTTCATGAATTGTGTGTGACGTTTGTGAGGGATTTTCCCCAATGAAATATAGTGTGGCATAATTACTTCGTTTGAAGTATAATTTTTAGGTGAGATTCATTCCAAAGATAATAAAACCAAGGAAATTAAAGGATTGTTCAGTAAAATATATTTTGTTAACCGGCATGAGTTGATTTTTATGCTGTTATCCTTTTTATTAACTCTTTCGTAAAAGCAAGCCTGTAGTTATAATTACTACGCTATTTGTATAAATTACGTTACACCCGATTAAGTGGTTCAGCTACTTCTTTAACTCAAAATTGATGATAATTTTAATCCTTCAAACCCACCATCAATAAATAAAGAATTAAAAGGTTGCTTTTAAACCTGATTCATCATTTCCCCTAATTTTTAAAAAGTTCATTGAAAAGTTTGTGTTAGAATTTCCGCAATTTGAAATCCACCTTTAAAACACATTTTTAAAGTGAAAATTTTACTGAACCGGCATTGAATTTTCAGCCGCTGAAATTTCTAAATAAATTCTAACAATTTATGTCAGTTTTCAAAGTTACTTTTGGCACACAGGTTGATAAACTAACATTAGAGAAACTATTCAAAGAAGAATGAAATAAAGTTTTAACCAATTTAAAAAAATAAAAATTATGTTAGCAACCTTAAAATTCCCGGTAATGGGTTTCACTGAAATCCGGTTAATTATTAAGAGAGATTATAAATGGCTGGCTGAACTTATCGGCGCTGAACTGGAAATTGAAGTTTCAGAAGATGATTTTGTCATCAACTAAAATGAACCTGCTCTGCAAAATAGCTATTTAAATCAGTAATATCAGGACAATCATGTAATTAAGTTGCCTTAATGTATTTTCATGCACTTATTTAATTGACTGCAATAATGGATATAAATATGATTTTTTTGGATTATGTCCGGATTTGGTAACAATATGGAATAAATTTCCTGTTTTGGAATTTACACTTCCAGGTAACAGGACGAAAAAAAAATAATACAGTTATCAATCTGTTAAAAACATGTTAATTATTTCTGATCCGAGCATATAATATTCTACTATATATTGACAGTCAATGCTTTTGAAGGATTGACAGGACTTTATGTCATTTTTTGACAGGAAACAACTCATTAATCCGTTTTTCCCTGAAATCGAAAATCTGCTTTACCTTATTATTTACAAAAATCAGTTCGGCCAATTTGCCTAAAAACCCAAACGGAGCCTGGTAATAAAGTATATCATGCATTTCCACACCCCCATTCACTTCTCTGAAATGATGTTCGTGGTGCCATATACTATAAGGACCACTCCGTTGTTCGTCAATAAAAAACTTTTTGTCGCTGACCTGCGTTATTTCGGTTACCCAGTTTAATTTTACACCAAAAGCAGGGCTTACCTTGTAAGTGATAAACATTCCGGGGTACATCGCTGATTGGAGCGGTGATGTTATGATAAAACCCATTTCAGGAGGTGTAATTTTGGAGAGATTTGCCGGAGAGGAAAAAAAATCCCACACTTCATTAATGTTTCCAGGTACAAACTGAGAATATTCAATACGCTTCATTGTTTAATTATTTATGTAATTAATTAAACAAAAATACATCCGATAAAGTTCATCAGCATTCAGATAGAGTGCGCAATGAATTTTTCATAAGTAAATCGTAAGAGCCTTTTTTAAAAGAAGTTTAGTCGGGCTTCGGCCTTTAAAACATCGAGTGCACCTTTAACCACCGACTGTTCCGCGTCAATATCATTAATTAATATAAGGCTTGCCAGATCAGCTGAGGTAGCGTCGCCCGGCAGTTTCATGGCAGCGGTATTAATACGTTTGATAGCTTCTTCGCGCGCATTGCGGACCATTTCCCATGCTTTTGACGAAACATACAATTGTTGCGAAAGGTTATGCTCAAATTCAGACCTAACAGACTGAACCAATGCCGATTGGAGCTGACTGGCATTCATTCCAGGTAAATTGGTACGAACCAGTAATCCGGCGGGTTCAATACGTTCGAGTAGCAGTACAAGTCTTTCATAAGCCTGCATCCTGACAGGAAGAGTGATTTTTTGCACATCGAGACGCATCTGTACCTGGGTTTTCTCTGCTTCCTTATCAAGAAACATTTTTAATAAAAAGTAGGCTGCAGCCAGCACAACCAACGAAGGGACAGTGTATTTGAATAATTCGATCAAAGCCAGCATGGTGATAACAGATTTAAATGCAAATTTCGAAAAAATAGCTCAGTATTCTTTATAATAAATGGTCCTACTGTTATTTTAGTGGGTAAAATATTTTGTCGGAAGTCAGAAGACCGAAGTCGGAAGCTTCCCAAAAAAGCTATTATCCCCTTACAAATAGCACATTTACTGACAATTAACTTTATCTAACCTGCTGTAATCTATATAAGGCAGTATTGTTTTAAAGGTACTTCGGTCTTCTGACTTCGGTCTTCCGACCTCTTAAAAGTAGAATCCCATTCAATTCGTTGTAGAACTTATTAAATTGAGTTGTAATGATAATTATTACTCTGAGATGTTATTTGGTTAACAAACAATTTCCAAAAAAGCATTAGCATCTGATAATTTTTCTACTTTTGCCATTAATGTTGTTTTAAAACCATCAGCAATGAACTACTTGTCAGACAGGATTAACCTGCTTGCCGAATCAGAAACACTGGCGATGACCCGCCGCAGCCGCGAACTACGTGCTCAAGGTTTCGATGTTATAAACCTGAGCATTGGCGAACCTGATTTTGATACACCCGAACATGTTAAAGAAGCTGCTAAGGAAGCTATCGATCAGAATTACTCTCATTATACGCCGGTTCCGGGCTATCCTGAACTCAGGAAAGCCATAGCTGATAAACTAAAACGTGATAATGGGCTAAATTACACGGCAGAACAAATAGTTGTGTCAACTGGCGCGAAACAATCGCTTGCCAATGCAATTCTGTGCCTGGTAAATCCGGGCGAAGAAGTACTGATTCCAGCTCCTTACTGGGTTTCGTATAAGGAAATTATAAAACTTGCCGGAGCCAAAGGGGTTTTTATCGATAGCAGCATTCAATCCGACTTTAAAGTTTCGGCCGGACAAATAGAAGCAGCCATAACACCAAACACCAAACTTTTTATTTTCAGCAGCCCGTGTAATCCTTCGGGTACGGTATATACCCATGACGAGCTTAAAGCTTTTGCTGAAGTATTTGCCCGCCATCCGCACGTTTTTGTGATTTCCGACGAAATTTACGAAAACATCAATTTCATAGGCAAACATTCGAGCATTGCATCTTTCGAAGCAATCCATAACAGGGTGATAGTAATAAACGGACTATCCAAAGGTTTTGCGATGACAGGCTGGCGACTCGGGTATATGGCTGCGGCTAAGGAAATTGCTCAGGCTTGTGATAAACTCCAGGGACAAATTACATCCGGAACCTGTTCAATAACTCAACGGGCAGCTATAGTAGCGATGAATACCGATCCAGCCGAAAGTGATGACATCAAACAAATGGTGGATGCATTTAAATATCGCCGCGACCTTGCAATCAGTTTATTACGCGAAGTGCCGGGGGTAAAGCTCAATGTTCCCGATGGCGCATTTTACCTGTTCCCCGAAGTTACATATTATTATGGCAAATCTTTTGGCGACAGGATAATACTTTCAGGATCTGACCTTTGCGATTTTCTGCTCGATACCGCATTTGTGGCTATTGTTCCGGGCGCAGCTTTTGGTTCGCCCGATTGCATCCGCATTTCCTATGCTACTTCCGAAGATACACTCCGCGAAGCAATCAGACGGATCAGCGAAGCCTTGTCAAAACTGAAATAATTTTACTCATAACGATTTCAACCCTAATTTACCCCAAAAGCAATTCATACTATGACCATTCCGGAACTGGAGATCAGGCAGCTTTTCAGCAGGTTTAATTCATGCAAAGTGCTGGTTATCGGTGATGTAATGGTCGATTCGTACCTGATTGGCAAAGTAGACCGCATTTCGCCGGAAGCCCCTGTACCGGTTGTAGCCCTCAAAAAAAGGGACAATATGCTGGGTGGGGCAGCCAATGTTGCGCTTAATATTAAGTCGCTGGGAGGCGAAGCAATCCTATGCTCAGTAATAGGAAATGACAAACAAGGCGATATTTTACTCAACCTTATGCAGGGTGAAGGGTTGAATACCGATGGAATAATCCGCAGCAGCGACAGGATAACTACCACCAAATTCCGTATTATCAGCAACCGGATGCAAATGCTTCGGGTTGATGAGGAAATTGACAGTGATCTTAACAACACTGATTCCAGTGCACTGCTGAACTGTATTAAACAGCTGGTTTCACAAAACAAACCTGACGTTATTATTTTTCAGGATTATAATAAAGGTGTGTTGACGGCAGAAGTGATTGAAAATATCTCGTCATTGGCTGCAGCTCAGAATATTTCAATTGCAGTTGACCCAAAGAAAAAGAATTTTATGGCTTACAAAGGCATTACGCTTTTCAAGCCAAACCTGAAAGAAATTACGGAAGGACTAAAAATAGATGTCGATCCGAATAACATTAATAGCCTTCGCGAAGCAGCTTTGATTTTACATTCGAATCACCATATTCAACTGGTAATGATAACTTTATCGGAACATGGCGTTTTTATCAGTGCTAAAAACGAGCATGGAATCGAATCAATGATTATTCCTGCAATAATGAGAAGCATAGCTGATGTTTCCGGAGCCGGCGATACTGTAATCAGTGTGGCCGCACTTTGCCTGGCGGCAAAAACATCTCCCGAACTTATGGCTTCACTTTCGAATATTGCTGGCGGACTTGTTTGCGAACAATCAGGCGTAGTACCTGTTGATAAAGCCAGGCTTATAGAAGAAGCCATTATTGAATTAAAATAACGAATTAAAATCCTGTCGCATTTCCTTCAATTTTCCGGAAGCCATCTGTCTCTATTTTACTGCCTGGCTAAATGTTCAATTGTTGTAACCAACTGATTATTAAAGTATATTCTAATCCCCATACTAAAAAGCATGTCGAAACCTCCCATCTCTCAATCTCCGGGCCGTAAACAACAGGTGCAGGTTATGTTCAATGATATAGCCGGCAGGTACGACCTGTTAAACCATTTATTATCAATGGGAATTGACCGTGGATGGAGGAAAAAACTTGTTAAACTCATGTCGGAGGATCATCCTTGTCGTATCCTCGATTTAGCAACCGGCACTGCCGACCTTGCTATAGCGGCCTCTAAATTAAATCCTGATAATATAACAGGAACTGACATTGCAGAAGAAATGCTGGCAATCGGTAAAGAGAAAGTAAAAAAACTCGGACTTGAGAAAACCATCACACTTATGAAGGCCGACTCCGAGAATCTTCCGTTTGGAGATGCCGAATTTGATGCTGCAATGGTTGCGTTCGGAGTCAGAAATTACGAAAACCTGTCGAAAGGTTTAAGTGAAATGTGCAGAGTTTTAAAACCAGGCTCCAGGGCATTTATACTTGAATTTTCGAAACCAGGCAAATTTCCTGTAAAGCAATTATTTGGTTTTTATTCAAGATTTATATTGCCTGCAATCGGGCGTGTTGTATCCAGGCATTCATCAGCTTATACTTATTTACCCGAATCGGTGGCGGCTTTCCCGCAGGAACAGGATTTCCTGAAAATTATGCTCAAATCCGGATTCAGCCATGCCGAATTTATAAGTCTGAGTTTTGGTATTACCAACCTTTACATAGGTAAAAAATAGGGATCAACTGTTCACAACTACTCATTTTCGGTAACAGAATGATTGTTTTACATACTAAACAACGATTTACGCCGTTTTTGTTGCAATACTACCCCTATTTCATGCTGCAGATACAAAAATTATTCTTGATTATTATTTTGCTTTGCTTTGCGAGCGGGGCTTTTGCGCAATCACGTCAAGTGCCCAACAAACCTGATTACGACCTTGCACCATACCATTTTGGATTTCTGTTAGGAGTAAATGAAATGTTTTTTACCATCAATACATTTCCCGGCTACCAGAAAAAAATGTATTATAATAACGAAATCAACCAGTCGTTACCTGATCAGAACGTTGATTCAGCATACCTGTTCAATATGGAAGCAACGCCGACTTTCGGATTTGTTATCGGTATTGTGAGCAACCTTCGGCTTGGTGAGTATTTCGATCTGCGCTTCACTCCTTCTCTTACTTTTGGCGAAAGAAACCTGGATTATACCATTCAAAGTTATTACGACACCCCGGAACCAAAAATGCTTTATGTTACTAAAAACATTCAGTCAACTTTCGTAGAATTTCCGCTTTGGGTGAGGTTTAAAGGCAAACGCATCCATAATGTAAGACCCTATGTGCTTGCTGGAGGAAAATATGCAATCGACCTTGCTTCCAATGCAAAGAAAAAAGCCGACAACGCAGCGGCTTATGTTTTTATAAACCGTAAGGATGTGTATGCATTAGGCGGAGTTGGATTTGATTTTTACACAGCCTATTTTAAGTTTGGGACAGAAATCACTATGTCGTATGGATTATTTGATGTTTTAAAGCGTGATAATACCATTTATACTGATGCTGTCGATCGCATGTCATCCAAGATGTTTCAGATATCCTTTACTTTCGAATAAACATTAACTTCGCTTTATACAAACAATAACCTTTTAGTATTGTTGGTTAAATTCAGTCCTGCCGGTTTCAGCCTGGTATTTACATCATTTATATACTCTCAACCATTTCCATGCGCAAAGAAATTGAAATTGCAATGACACCGAAACAGGCTGCCGACCCTGCTGGTTGGAAAACTGCCTTTGCACATGTACTCCGCATTCAGCCTGGTCGCATTAAGTTCCTGGATCCGATTCAGAAATCAATTGATGCCCGTTCGTATAAAATAAAAGTCAGGCTGAAAGCTGAATTATACATCGATGAACAGCCACTCGAAACGCGAAAAAATATCCGTAAAAATTATCCTGACGTAAGTCATAAAACTCCGGTTATAGTAGTCGGAGCCGGTCCGGCAGGCTTATTCGCAGCTTTGACCCTGATCGAAAACGGAATGAAACCAATTGTGATCGAACGCGGAAAAGATGTAAAAGCCCGCAAATTCGATATTGCACAAATAAACAGGGAACATATCGTAAACCCTGATTCCAATTACTGTTTTGGCGAAGGCGGAGCCGGAACTTACAGCGACGGGAAATTATATACCCGCTCGACAAAACGTGGCAATGTTGACGAAATTCTATCGACATTAGTTTCACATGGCGCTTCCGAAGATATTCTTATCGACAGCCACCCTCATATAGGCACCGACAAGTTGCCTGCCATTGTTGGAGCTATGCGCCAAAGCATCCTCGATGCCGGTGGCGAGATTTATTTTAACCGTCGCATCTCCGACATAATTATCCGTAACGGAAAGCTAAAAGGTGTTGAAGATAAAGCTGGCAACCGATACGAAGCCCAGGCCGTAATACTGGCAACAGGACATTCGGCCCGTGATATTTACGATTTATTGCACAGCAAAGGACTTACTCTCGAAGCAAAAAGTTTTGCTTTAGGCGTGCGTGCCGAGCACCCGCAGGAACTTATCGACAGCATTCAATACAGGCAGTCGCCGCGCGATCCGTATTTACCGGCAGCTACATACAGCCTTGTAAAACAAGTGGAAGGACGCGGTGTTTTTTCGTTCTGCATGTGTCCGGGTGGTATAATTGTACCTTCAGCAACTGAAGCGGGACAGGTTGTTGTTAACGGAATGTCGAACAGCCGACGTAATTCACCTTATGCGAATTCAGGAATTGTAGTACAGATTGATCCTTCGGACATTGCCCATCTTTCCGAATTCGGACCTTTTGCCGGACTTGAGTTTCAGCGACGTATAGAAGATGCCTGCTGGCGAGCTGCAGGAATGAGTCAGGCTGCTCCTGCTCAGCGGATCAGCGATTTCACTAATGGAATTATATCGCAGGATTTGCCGGAATGTTCCTACAATCCAGGCATTGTTTCAGCACCTTTACACGAAATCCTTCCGGCGTCTGTTTCGGGCAGGTTACAGGAAGCATTCCTGCAATTCGATAAAATGATGAAAGGCTATCACACATCGGAAGCTGTTATCCTGGGAACCGAATCACGCACATCATCACCTATACGGATACTTCGTGATAACGATACGCTCGAGCATGTTAACCTGCCCGGATTGTATCCCTGCGGCGAAGGAGCCGGATACTCCGGAGGCATTGTATCATCAGCCATGGATGGTGTAAGATGCGCTCAGGCTGTTGTAAAAAAATACAAAAAATAACACTTCACTAATTTGAATATTAGCTTACTTTTATATCCTCAATAATTACTTGTTTTATGATGGATATTTTACCCGCTGACGACCTTTTTCCCGGCCTCAGAAAGAAGGCTTCCTTCAAACAGGAAGTATACCGGAACACACTTGAAACGTTCAGGCTTTTTAAATCCATTCTTATTGAAATGGATCAGGAATACAGGCAGAAGTTTAAAAGTGATCCGTTACAAATTCCTTTTGAATACCGCGATAAAGGCGAATTTGAAGCTGAACTCAGGTTCGGGGGAGATATTCTGATCTTCACGATGCATACTAATGTTTTTGAGTTTTCGCGCGACCACGAGGTAATGAAAACCAGCTATATACACGAAAACACTCTTCGATCCTACTGTGGCATCATAATGATTTTCAACTTCCTGGCCGACTCATTCAAATACAACCGGATGAATGACTTAGGATATATGATAGGCAGGATATTCGTTAATAACGAGAATCATTATTTTATTGAAGGCAAAAGGGAAGTAGGGCAACTGTACAATAATTTTCAGTCGTCAGTTATATCCCGCGAATCGGTGCGTATGATTCTTGAGTCAGCTATAAGATATACGGTTAATTTCGACTTGCTTACTCCGCCTTACGACTCATTGAAAATGATAACTGTTGCCGATATTCAAACCACGCTCGACAACATGAAAATTACAACCGGCAAAAGGCTCGGCTTCCGTTTTCAAGGCGATCATGAGGAAATTTTATAAGAACTTTATCCGAAAAGTATTGCAGTTGTATAGTTTAAACCCAAATAACCGGATCTGAAAATACTCATCAGTCCTTGCTTCGAAATTGTATTGATCAATTATGGCTCCTGGCAAATCAAACGATGCTTTAACGATTCGCGAGATCGAATATTCTATCCACATTAAGGATAAGGATAGGGGATTTCACGAATTGCATGATTTGCTGAATGCTGAATTAACACGATTTGAAGATAGAACGAAGAGCAATAATCGCGAAAATCCGATTCAAAACTTTCTTCAAAGCAATATCGAACGCAGTATTGTAATCCGCGACAGTACAAGAGTTTACTTTTTGAATTACAAGGAACACGGATCATTCACCATACAGTTTAAACTGCTGGTTATATGCAGGTATGCAAATTACGGAACAACCCGGCATGCACTCGATTTCCTGATTAAAGATACGATAGCCGATTATTTTGAAGAAGTGCTCGAAAGGCATCTGCCGGTGAGTGTTTCGGTGCAGTGTTCTGATAATGAACTTCACGAAACACCAGGGAACCAACAAGATTATGACGCTCAAAAAAAACGACAACACCGCGATTACCTTCCTTTTGTGCTGGCTTCGCTTGCTTTATTAATTTCGCTGGCAGTATTTGCTTTGTGGAGTTTTCAGAAATATCATCCCAGTGAACCACAAAATCCTTCTGATGAATACAAGGATAAATATTTTGAACTTCTGATTGAGAAAAAGGTAAATGAAGGTATCGAAATGGAGAGGTACACACGTAAGTTTCAGGATGAGCATTCTGTTATTGATACAGGCCAGAGTGTTAAATCAGACGTAAAGCAACCTTGATTTCAGGATAAAAAAGCAAGAGTTTTAAACTGCTGTGGCGGGTTTTCGATATTATAACTGAATTTTCAAATAATTGATTAAGTATCAGATTTATAATCAGCATAAAAGATATTTAAAGAAAGTCGCACCCTGAACTAAAAAATCTATTACTTTTAGGTGATTTTTTAATTAACTTCTATGAAAAAACACTACCTGCTGCTCGTAATTACTGTATTTATATCGGTTTTTATCCAGGCCCAAGATAAACAGAGTCCGTTTGAACTCCAGTCGCTTTCCGAAACTGACTTTCAGAAACTTGCATCCATTCCTGAGTACATATGTGTATCCGGCGACCAGGCTGCTACCTTACCAATGAGTGTTGACAACACATTACAACCCTATTTCCGTCCTTTATTCAACCAATCCGGGCTTGAGTGCGGACAAGCGGCAAGCATCGGGCTCAATTTTACCTACGAAATTGATTTTTCGCGAAATGTAGCGGCTAATACAACACTAAACCAATATGCGACTCACTTTACATATAATTTTATCAATGGGGGAAGCGATGCCGGAGTGAGCTATTTCGAAACATGGGAAATAGTAAAACGCTGCGGGACACCAACATCTGCTGATTATGGCGGCCTTGCCACAGGAGGCGCTTCCCGGTGGATGACCGGCTACGATAAATATTACAATGCCATGCATAATCGTATTTCAGATGTTTATACTATTAAAGCTGGTGACGAAACCGGATTAAACACTCTTAGAAACTGGATTTATAACCATTCCAATACAGCCAGCGTCGGCGGACTGGCAAACATCTATATTCAATACAAATCACCTGATGCTCAACTTGCAGCAGGAACACCCGAAGCAGGTAAATGGGTTATCACTACCTGGGGAGGCAGTCCAAATCATGCTGTTACGCTGGTAGGATACAATGATTCAATACGTTATGATTATAATAATGATGGTCAATATACAAACCACCTTGATATTAACGGCGATGGAACAGTAAATGTGAAAGACTGGGAAATAGGTGGTTTCAAACTTGCAAATACCTATGGAGGAATCAATAACTGGGGAAACCAGGGGTTTTCGTATGTGATGTATAAAACCTTTGCCGATAACCTTGGAAGCGGAGGAATATGGAATCACGCTGCCCATATCATTAAAGTAAAACAGGATGTTGCGCCAAAAATCACCTATAAAATCACTTTGAAACATACCTCGCGCAATAAGCTGAAACTGATGGCCGGCGTTTCGCAAAATCCTCTTGCTGCCGAACCCGATGCTTTGTTAAACTTACCCATTTTCGACTTGCAGGGTGGAGATAAATATATGCTTGGTGGTACTACAGAAACAGATAAAACCATAGAATTCGGGATTGACGCTACACCCCTGCTCAGTGAAGTTGAACCCGGGCAGCCAGCAAAATTTTTCCTGATGCTTAGCGAAAATGATCCGTCGGCATTGGCAACCGGCGAAATTATTTCTTTTGCACTTGTCGATTATAATGGTACAACAACTACAATTCCCTGTACCATCAGTAATCTGCCGCTTGTTCAAAACGGTATGACTGTTATGACAATTACGCACACCCCTAACCATAATAAACCTGTTATAACAAATACAATTCTTCCGGAAGCAAAGATTTATGAACCCTACAGCCAGCAATTGAATGCTACCGGAGGAACTCCTGCGTACCGCTGGAAATTACTTACTGATTATGCCGAAACACCTGTAAATGCATCTTTCCCAACGATAAATACACAACAACTTACTGTTTCGGGCAACACCAATGGTTTCGCGGAAGTGAATCTGCCTTTTGAGTTCCCTTTCTATGGTAAAAAATATTCAAAAGTATATGCGCATGTGGATGGGTATCTGATGTTTCAACCCGATCTGATGCCATGGACGTTTATTATTTACGAGAAGACTTTTTTAAAAAATACTGCCAACATTTCGCCATACATGTCGAAACCACTTACACTATACCCTGCTGAAGGCGACGGAATATGGTATGAAGGGAACCAGGATTCGGTAGTATTCCGATGGAAATCAGGCATGTACAACTACGGCACGTCGACAGATCTGAATTATGCCCTTAAAATATTCCCCGACGGGAAAATTGAATTCTATTACGGAAACATGCAGTCTTTCGACTGGATAAAATGGAATGCTGGATTTTCGAATGGCGACGGAGTTAATTATCATTTTGCGGCTATCACTGATTCACTTACTCAGCCTGCTGCAAATAGCATGTTTAGATTTTCACCCTCACCATTTCCTGTTGAAATGACCCTTAGCGATGAAGGCGTTTTTTCCGGAACGCCATCAGAATCATACAATAATATCCCTATCCGGTTTTACGCCGAAGACAACAATAATATGTTTGATACAAAAACCCTTTCGTTTTCAACCAAAGGCATCAATATCGAATATATAGTAAACTCAGGCGGCGACAGCATAGTCGAATACGGAGAGACAGCTTTATTAACTGCAAAACTTACCAATATAGGCATCACAGCGCTTCATAATGTGAATTTAAATTTTCAGGCTTCCGATCCCTATATTACCTTAACTGACAGTACACAGACTGTTGGACTTTTAAATCCCGGTCAAACAGTTATTATCCCTGATGCACTAGCTTTTCAGGTTTCGGAAGCCGTTCCTGACGGGCACGAGATAATTACCACCAGCCAGGCAATTGCTACCGAAGATGTTTTTACCAGGATTATTCCAATAACAGCCTATTCGGCAAACCTGAAAATTACGGCACTCAGCATACAGGATGGAAACAACAATATTCTTATGCCCGGCGAAACAGGAACGCTTCATGTAAGCATCAGTAATTCAGGGGGATCAGCCTGTATAAATGTGAACGCGCTTCTTTCGGCCATCGATCCTATGATCAATATCCTGCAGGGAAGCGCTTCCTTTGATACAATAGTACGGCAAAGTACTCACAATATGTCATTCCTGGTATCAGTTTCGGCTTTATGTCCTGTCGGGCACATTGCTTTAGCGGCCCTTCATTTCACTGCTGATAAAAATTATTCGGCTAATGATAGCATATATTTTAATGTTGGAATTATTGCCGAGGATTTTGAAACCGGAAATTTCACCCGTTATCCCTGGCAATCAGGCGGAAATGCATCATGGATTGTTGCCGGCAATTTACCCTACGAAGGAGCATTTTGTGCCGTTTCGCCTGTTATTGGCGACAATCAGTTTAGTTCAATGTTCGTTACCATGAATGTACTTTGTGCCTCTGAAATAAGTTTTTACAGGAAAATATCTTCAGAATTAAATTATGATTTTCTCACTTTTTACATCGATGGTATTGAACAGGGAAAATGGTCAGGAGAAGTATCGTGGGGTAAAATGACTTATGCCGTATCAGCGGGAACACATACATTTACCTGGAAATATAACAAAGATGTAAACACAGTCGCAGGCAGCGATAAAACCTGGGTCGATTATATCATATGGCCACCTTACGACGAAATTTTACTGATAGCTAATGCAGGAATTGATGATTTTGTATGTTCCCCTTCAGCTTATGCGCTTCAACCGGTTGTGGTAAATGCCGAAACCATTTCGTGGACAACCTCCGGAGACGGATATTTCAGTAACACTAACTTTATTGCACCTTATTATTATCCGGGTAACAGCGATTTAATTACCGGTACTGTAACCCTAACCATTCATGCCAGTAGTTCAACAGCTCAATCTGTTACTGACAATATTTTACTGAGTGTATTTCAAAGCCCAATGGCTAATGCAGGGGCAGATAATGCGATATGTGCTGGTGAAAATTTTACCATAACCGGTGCAACAGCCATAACAATTCAGCCGTTGCAATGGACTAGCTCAGGTGATGGAACATTCAGCAATACGAATATTCTATCGCCTGTGTATTCGCCCGGACCTTCCGATATTGCCAACGGAGAAGTCTTTCTTATACTGACAGCCTTTGGCACCGTGCAATGCGGCAGTACTTTCGATTCGTTGATACTCACTATTCATCCTGCTGTATTTTCAGATGCAGGAACGGATCAGACAATTCCTTACGGAACGTCGACTCAACTGAATGGACTGGCAAGTGGAGGAACTTCTTCACTCGAAATTAGCTGGGAACCTGATGATCAGCTTGTTTACGGAGGAATACTTAATCCATTTACGCTGAATTTAACCAGTTCGGTTGAGTTTACCTTACATATTACTGATCCACTGACTCAATGCTTTTCAACTGACAATGTATTTGTTAATGTTGCCGGTAGCCCGTTGAGTGTTAATGTAACTGCTAATCCTGAACGGATCTGCCAGGGAAGCAATTCACAACTCAATGCAGTTGCAGGCGGTGGAGCGGGTACTTATACTTACGTGTGGACCTCGGTTCCTCCCGGATTTACTTCTGTAATCGCTAGTCCTGTTGTTACTCCATTGGTTTCAACCCAATATAATGTTGAAGTCAGCGATGGAAGTAATACCATTCCGGCTACAGTAACAGTAATTGTTGATTTAACTGCACAGCCTCCATTGCAGCCGGTCGGACCTGAATCTGTTAATGTATTTCTAACACCTGCAACTAACTACTCCACGACTGAATCACCCTTTGTAACTGAATATTTCTGGAAAATTATTCCTGTAGAAGCAGGTACACTCCAGCAAGCATTAAACAATTGCCAGGTGAACTGGAATCCGCAATTCAACGGGATTGCTTCACTTTCTGTTGCGGGCATAAACAGTTGTGGAACAGGCGA
The DNA here is from genome assembly GCA_964583325.1 of uncultured Lentimicrobiaceae bacterium. Taxonomy (GTDB): domain Bacteria; phylum Bacteroidota; class Bacteroidia; order Bacteroidales; family UBA4417; genus UBA4417. The sequence goes on along the minus strand of CAZOXJ010000006.1, from coordinate 4,897 downwards.
TTTCTCCGAAGCACTTACTATCCAAGCTTCGCCATTCATTGGCATATCCGATCAGCCTTTGGGCGATAAACTTAGTGTATGGCCTAATCCGGCTAAAAACACAATCAATATTAAATCCTCTCTCCATGGAGTATGCAGGCTTACCGTCTTTAATCCACAAGGGAAAGTCGTTTTTGAATCAGGATATACCGACATCACAAATCAGATAACTCTGGATTTAACTCATCTATCGGCCGGAATATATACAATAACCCTCGAAAATGGAGATTGTCGGGAAATGAAAAGAATAATTATTACCCGGTAACGAAGATTTTAGATATGTATTCTCCAGCTTCTGCTTTCACCAGATGTAAAACACTTGCAAAATGCAAAAAAAAGCCCTCATTACTGAAGGCTTTTTTTTTATTACAAGTTTTACGATTTCATTATTTGCCTATCCTGATATCGAGGCCAATTGCAAGAAGCCAGGTCGATTTGGAATAATCCTCTGTAACCGGAATTGGATTAGTTCCAAGCATATGGTTAAATGTTTTACTGTTTGATTCGTACATGGTCAGAAGTCCGCCCAGATTTAAGCCTATAGCCGGAGTAATTTTATACTGACCACCAAAGCCAACAGTATTTGAACTATTACTATAACTAAGGTCACTTTGATATTCTTCAGAAACGCCGGTCTTCGCATAGTTGAAACCAGCGCTTAACAGGAATTTTTCGGTTAAGTTATACTCAAGCCCAACAGAAGCCTCGTAAAAATTATTATCAATCAGAACATCGTTTGCTACAGGGTTGCCGAGATCATCTTTCTTGCCATAATCGGCATTTTTATCCCAATAATAATTGAAACCAAGCGAAGCGATTAATTTTTTCGTTACAGGGTACGAAGCGCCAATCGATAACATGGCAGGCATATCGGAGCGCGACTTTGCGCCATTAGGAAATGAACCTGTGCCATCAATATTGGTTTCATTGGTCAGCTCAATTTTAGTGATCATTTCGTATTTGATGGCTAACGTCAGTTTTTCAGCTATCGTAAGGTTAGCGCCGAACATTGGGGTATAACCTGTACCGGTTTGGGTAACATCTACTTCGGCATCACCTGTTTTAGCGGCTAACCCTGTCATTTGGGCAGCTCCTCCGGCAGCTTGTGCCGAAACAGTTGAATAAACCACTTCTGCTGATGCAATCGGAGTTTCCTTAGGCTGTCCGGCAGCTACCAAAGCACCTTCGAATGCAGCTTGCTGAGCAGCTGTAATTGCTCCTGCAGCCTGGGCCTGGGCAAATGTATATGAACCAAGGCCTGCATCGGCAAGGCTTCCTGCACCTACAGCGGCTGTATTGTATTGTGTTGATACACCTGTATAATAAGCAGCTTGTTGAGTTCCAAATAAATCAGCACGCATAAACGAACCGGCATATGGAGTATTTGGAATTGAAGGATTAATCATAATATCACGGATTGATCCGTTATACGTGTTTTTTGCAGTTACCGAACGAACACCAGCAAAGAGTGATAGCGAAGGACTAACTTCATAGGAAAGTCCAAATTGATAACCAAAATATACCGAAGTACCTTCAAAATAGATATCAGCTTTGTAATCAGTAACACCGGCAGTAGCTGCGAGCATAGGAACCAGATCTGAAATGGGCATTTCGAACGATGGAAGTCCTAAGTCGTATTTGGCACCGCCGCCGCCGCCGACCGGATTAAATCCAAACGAAAAAGCCAACTTGTCCATTTTATAAACAGCATATACTCCCGGAAATACAGGAGCTTCAACAACACCTGTGTATTTTGCTTCGGGTGCGCCATGCAGATAAGGATAGCTGTTAACCACATCCTTGGTTTGGAAAATAGATTGGTTGTTCAACGAAAGGTGGAAACCGTTACCTAGTTTGGTAAGTCCGGCAGGATTGTAGTACACAGCATCAATCCCTAAAGAAGCATTTCGGGCGAGCAAACGTGCATAAGCTGCACTCTGATTCGAGTTAGTCATAATACCTCCTGCCATGAGGCTGGTACTAAGAAATACTGTTGCGAGCGTGTAGAGTAATTTTTTTTTCATTTTTCCGTTTTTGGTTAACATTAAGATTCAATTAATGGTTTGAAGCAGCCAAAATATATACATTTTTCAATTATTCCAAATAAATTTGAATGCCAGCACATTACGGAATTATTGAACACTTACGCATTCAAGTATTTAAATATAAAAACAGGTAAAATAAATTTGTTAACAATTGGTTAAATAAATGGTAATAAACTGACAAAACATGAATTTATAGCACATAATTAAATTCTGAAAAAATTGAAGCTGAAGTTAGTTTTTTGATCAGGAATCATCCGGATTAAAAGCGATTTTATCCGGATTTTCTTGAAATCATTAAATAAAGAGAAGCATTTTGAATGATCAAAACATTAAAACAAAAAAAACAAGACTCTGAATTTCATTCAAAAGCTTACTTTTGCATCCGGGAAGCAGCTAAATTAAAATGATTTGTCCTGCCTGATCATAGCCAGAAATTCGAATGCATATCCCTGTATATTAAAAATCAAGGCATTGAGAGTACATCATGAATATTTTTCAAAAAATTACATTTTTTTTAATGCTACTATTGTCCGAATAAAAAAAAGGATTACCTTTGCAGCCTCAAAAAAAGAGATGGTCCGTTCGTCTAGGGGTTAGGACGTCAGGTTTTCATCCTGGTAACAGGGGTTCGATTCCCCTACGGACTACTAACAATTTTAAAGTTTAACAATGGCAAATCACAAGTCATCCCTAAAAAGGATCAGAGCAAACGAAAAGAAAAGGCTTCGTAACCGTTATTATGCAAAAACCATGCGTAACGCTATTAAAGGTTTTCGCGAATTAGAAGACAAAGCTGTTGCTGCTGAGAAGCTCCCTTCACTTGTTTCACTAATTGATAAACTGGCAAAAAAGAGTGTTATTCATAAAAACAAAGCATCGAACCTCAAATCGAAGCTTACTAAAAAAGTTAACGCACTCTAGTTAAAAACTTTCGTTTGTTAAAGCCTCTGCATGCAGGGGCTTTTTCGTTTTGCATACTTTTGTATTTTAGCCTCCTGATATATTTTATTAGCAAACTTATTACTATGATTAAAAATCAGAAGATCTCGATTAAAGATTGGGCCGAAGACGATCAGCCCCGGGAAAAACTTCTTTATAAAGGGCCGGCAGCACTCAGCAATGCCGAATTGATAGCAATTCTCATCGGATCGGGCAACACCGAAGAATCAGCAGTTGCACTCTCGAAAAGAATTATGAATGAAGTAAATGACAACCTTGCCGAATTATCGCGTTTAACCATTTCGGATCTTCAACGTTATAAAGGAATTGGCCAGGCCAAAGCCATAACCATAGCTGCAGCCCTTGAACTCGGACGCCGGAGAAGCACCTCCATCCTGAATGAAAAACCTCAGCTGAAGGACAGCAAGACTGCCTTTATCCTGCTTCAGAAGGAACTTGGAGACCTGAATTATGAAAACTTTTGCATTTTACTGCTCAACAGGGCCAACAAAGTACTCAGGGCAGTAAAAATAAGCGATGGCGGAATTACCGGTACAGTAGTTGATCCGCGAAAAGTATTTAAAATTGCACTCGATAATAACGCAACTTCCATCATTTTAGGACATAACCACCCTTCGGGGCAACTCTCACCCAGCGACGCCGACATCAAACTTACCCGAAAACTGAAAGAAGCCGGCGAAATGCTCGATTTACCGGTACTCGACCACCTTATAATCGGCGATGGAAATTATTATAGTTTTGCCGACGAGGGAATAATGTAAATTTGCCGGGGGATTGAGGGGATTGAGGGGATTGATGGGATTGATGAGATTGAGGGGATTGAGGGGATTGAGGAGTTTGGAGGGTTGAGAGCTGTAAGAAAGGTTTCAGCGTTTGTGTTATTTCATAAAGATTTAAAACTAATTAGCATAAAGTTAAATGATTAAAATTGTAACTGTAGTTGGCGCCAGGCCGCAGATAATAAAAGCGGCCGCATTAAGCCGTGCTATCCGCAATTCTTTTTCTGATAAAATAGAAGAGATCATAATTCATACCGGTCAGCATTACGACACCAATATGTCGCAGGTGTTTTTTGAGGAATTGGGCATTCCAAATCCACATATTAATCTGAATATCGGCTCGGCATCTCATGGCAAACAAACGGCTTTAATGATTCAGGGAATTGAAGAAATTCTGCTGGCCGAAAAGCCTGACTATATTGTACTTTACGGCGATACCAATTCAACCCTTGCCGGTACGGTGGCAGCCAGTAAAATCCACATCCCGGTGGTTCATATTGAAGCCGGTTTGCGATCGTTCAATAAAAGCATGCCTGAGGAAATCAACCGGATTATGTGCGACCATGCCTCTACCCTATTGTTTGTGCCAACAGCCACAGGAATAAAAAACCTGGAACGCGAAGGTTTTACAACCGGGAATAAAGCGCCTTATTCGCCTGATAAACCCGGCGTATTTCATTGTGGTGATATTATGTTCGACAACCTGGTTTATTTTGCCGAAATCGCCGGACAAAGGACAAACATCATGGAAACCTTGAAACTGAAGGAAAATGAGTTTGTTCTTTGTACCATTCACCGCGACAATAACACCGATTCGCCCGGTCGTTTACAGGAGATTATCAGTGCCATGTGCAACATTGCTGAGAACATGAATCTGAGCGTTGTTCTGCCACTTCATCCGCGCACTTCAAAAATTATCGAACACAAATTACCCGCAGATTTGCACAAAAGGCTAATCAACAATAAAAACATTCACCTGACACCACCGGTTTCATACCTTGAAATGATCGTACTCGAGAAAAATGCCAGGCTCATCCTCACTGATTCGGGTGGAGTGCAGAAAGAAGCATATTT
>CAZOXJ010000005.1:35260-44532 GCA_964583325.1 uncultured Lentimicrobiaceae bacterium | reverse complement strand
CCGGATGCGGAAATTAAAAGGTCGCTGCCGCATCTGTCAGAAAATGATGTGCTTACGCTTGAACAGGAAATTGATGCCATGAATGAGCATCTGCCGGCTTTAAGTTCCTTTGTTTTGCCCGGAGGTCATCCGTTGGTAGCCTTGTGCCATGTGTGCCGCACAGTTTGCCGCCGTGGCGAGCGTATTATTATAAAAGTCGCTTCGGATATGGCTGTTGATGAAATCCTGATTAAATATATTAACAGGCTATCGGATTACCTTTTTGTGCTGGCGCGGGAGCTGGCATTTGTAAATAATGTTGCCGATTTGCCATGGAAACCAAATGCGAAATAATTACAATTTGTCTATAATCGAAAAAATTAGCCAGGTAACTGTAAATGAATGAATTAAAAAACCGGTGTGAAGATAATTCCGACACACCGGTTTTTCATTCTTGGCAAATATTACCATTTATTCTGACCAAACAGGTAGCCTAAGGAAATCGAAAATAATTGGTAGTAGTTTTTGTCTAGCCCTGGTAATTCCGGGAAATCCATATCTTCTGTTATTTTTGTAAGTGAGATATCGTAGCGTAGATCAAAGAGGATTGTGCTGTTTTTCATATTTTTACTTACACCAATTCCTGAAGACAAACCAGCGGAATACTTCCTTAGGTAAGGAAAACCCTGCGATTTATTAACTGTATTTCTATCTTCGAAAATTGTTTGCCCATTTAGATTTTCAGTTTTGGTCTTATCAATTGATCCCAGATAGTATCCAAAAAATGGCCCTGCTTCAATATTTAGGGTTATCGTTTTTGTCTGGTTTAAATTCAAAGAAAACCCAGCCATTTCTGTAAATTGAACAAAATATCTTGCCTCTTTGATTGTCTGAATTATGGAATCATTCTTATACTTTGTTATATTTCCATTATCAGTCAAGCCTACTTCTGTTTGCAGCCAAAAGCCTTTTTTCATGGGTAGGCGGCATATTGCTTTAGGGTAAATTCCAACCTTAGCAGAAGAATTTTGTGGATAGCGCAGGATTACTTTTGAAAAACTACTGCCGCATACGATTCCAAAGCGGAAGTTTTGCTGTGTTTTGCCCTCTATGGAAAGTAATACTGTCATGATTGTAAATAAAATCAGGAATCTCCGGCTCATCCTTTTATAATTTTTGTAGAGTAGTAGTTCTGCTAATGATTTAATATGTTTCGAAAATACCTTCATGTTTTTATCTTTGAAAAAAAGCGAAAATATGATATTTGGTTTGGAAAGCATATATCAAACGCCCAGACATACCTTATTAGTATAGATTTTAAAACTGAAAGATGTATTTTAATCAATTAATTCGTTTTTGGCATAAATATTGAAAATGTATCAGCACTTGATCAGCACAAATACTCAGGATAGTTTGAGAAATTAGGATGTTTTTTAGGTTTTATACGGACGAAATAAAAGGGATTTTATCTGAAACTATTGAAAAAAACAGTCTGAAACCCCTTATTTATAACAAGTTATTCACAAAATTGCAAAGGGTATTGATTTTGATACTGAATAGATTATTTTTGCAAAAAATTAAAAACTAATTTTCGACACATGTACTGGACGTTAGAATTAGCCTCAAAACTTGAGGACGCCCCCTGGCCGGCTACTAAAGAAGAGCTTCAGGACTTCTGTGTTCGCTCAGGAGCTCCGATGGAAGTGGTTGAAAACCTCCAGGAACTGGAAGATGAAGGCGAGATTTACGAAAGTATCGAAGATCTCTGGCCCGACTATCCTTCTAAAGAGGATTTCTTCTTCCATGAAGATGAATATTAACAACAACAATCGGGGCGCTGGCAAAACCAGGGCCCCGATTTAGTTTATCCATTTTACCATTTATTCTGACCGAACAAGTATCCTACGGAAAGTGAAAATAGCTGATAATAATACGTGTTTATTCCCGGATATTCAGGATTATCAGGGTACTTTGATACTTTGGTTAGAGATAGGTCGTATCTGAAATCAAGTAAAATGGTGCCTCTGTATATCTCTTTGCTAATCCCGGTACCTGCCGAAATACCAACGACATATTTATTCAACATAGGATCTTCACGACAAATATTACGAAATTCTTTTTCTTTAGAAATCGAATGATCTACTAAGTTTTCTGTCCTGTTATATTGATGCGAGAAAAGATAGTATCCAAAAAATGGACCTCCCTCAAAGTTAAGTTTTAACCTTTTTTCTTTGTCTATTTTTAATGAATAACCCAGCAGTTCTGTAAATTGAATGAAATACCTCGATTCCTTAAGTATTTGATGTATAGAATCATACTCATATACAATTTTTGATCCGTAATCAGCCAAACCAACTTCTGTCTGGAACCAGAACCCTCTTTTCAAAGGCAACCTGCAAACAACTTTAGGGTAAATGCCAACCTTAAGTTTTAAATCGTTTTGGGGGTAATCTTTTGGCGTAATATATCTTGAAAAACTACTGCCACATATACCCCCTAGACGAAAGTTCTGCTGTGCTGAGCATTCGAATACGATTCCAAAACAGATGATAAAAAAAGTAATAAGCAATCCGGTTTTTATCATTTTACACATTTGATTTAAATTGTATTTTGAAAATTTGAAGAGGAAATATTCTGTGTGTCGATAACGGCATTTATTGGTATTAATTGTTTCGGATATATGTATTTCTCCGAAGTACATTTTAGCTTTCAATAAAAATACCTTCCTGCCACATTGTCGCTTAACCCGAACGGATTTAACTTTAGTACGGTATTTGCTTTTGCATTTTCTGTTTTCCCATATGCTAATCGCTATGATTGCCTTTTGTTGGAATACATTATCTTTGCGTGTTTATTTGAACAAATATATGTTCGCTTAATTCTACTGTACAATGCTTAACTCATTCCTGAAAATGATTTCGGGCGGCACCAAATCCGACCGTGATATAAAAGAAATTATGCCTTTGGTTGAAAAAGCCAAAGTCGAATTCGAAAAACTCCAATCCCTTGATAACGATGGTCTGCGTGCCATGACCCTGGCATTCAGACAAAAGATAGCCGATGCCGTTCAGGCCGAACGCGACGAAATTGATACCATAAAAGCCCGCATCGATTCCGATTTTGATATCGATATCGAAGAAAAAGAAGAGCTCTATAAAAGGATTGATTTCCTTGATAAAGAAGAGTATCGCAAAACGCAGGAAACGCTTATTGAGATTTTACCGGCTGCTTTCGCGGTTGTTAAAGAAACCGGACGCCGTTTCTCACAAAATGAAACTTTAGAAGTTACTGCAACCCAGTTCGACCGCGACCAGGCCGCCCGCAAGGACAGCGTGAATATTGTTGAAGACAAAGCGTATTGGGATAACCGCTGGATGGCTGGCGGAAATATGGTAACCTGGGATATGGTGCATTACGATGTGCAGCTTATCGGAGGGGCTGTGCTTCACTCAGGTAAAATTTCCGAAATGGGAACCGGTGAAGGAAAAACACTCGTCGCTACCCTGCCAATTTACCTCAATGCATTGCCTGGAAAAGGCGTACATGTAGTAACAGTAAACGACTACCTTGCCAAACGCGACTCGGAATGGATGGGCGTGTTGTTCGAATTCCACGGGCTTAAAGTGGATTGTATCGACAGGCACGAGCCCAACTCGAATGAGCGCCGGCAGGCTTACCTGGCTGATGTTACTTATGGAACCAATAACGAATTTGGTTTCGACTACCTGCGTGACAATATGGCGCGAAATCCTGACGAGCTGGTTCAGCGCCCTCACAACTATGCAATTGTGGATGAGGTCGACTCCGTGTTGATTGATGATGCCCGTACCCCGCTTATTATTTCCGGTCCAACGCCCCGTGGTGAAAACCAGGAATTCGAGGCTTTGAAACCTGAAATTACCAAGCTTTACAACGAACAGCGTAACCTCGTAACCAAACTGCTTTCGGAAGCAAAAGGCTATCTTGTTTTTAACGATGATGGAAAATTGTCTTCTGATAATGAGAAAAAAGGAGGTGAATCACTATTACGTTCATTCCGTGGATTGCCGAAGAACAAAGCGCTGATCAAATTCCTCAGCGAACCGGGTGTTAAAGCGGTACTGCTGAAAACCGAAAATTTTTACATGCAGGAGCAGTCGAAAAATATGCACATCATGGATGATGAGCTGTTTTTTGTTATCGACGAAAAAAATAATTCCATCGAGCTTACTGATAAGGGTATCGACCTGATTACCAAATCGTACGATGATCCTAAGTTTTATATCCTTCCTGATGTTGGAGCCGAAATTGCCGAAATGGAGCGCAAACAACTCACGGATAAGGAAAAGCTTGAACAAAAAACTGAACTTCTTCGTGATTACTCGGTAAAATCGGAGCGTATTCATACCGTTAACCAGTTGCTTAAAGCGTATGCTTTATTCGAAAAGGATGTGGAATACGTGGTGATGGACAATAAGGTTAAAATTGTTGACGAACAAACCGGTCGTATCCTCGAAGGCCGCCGTTACAGCGATGGATTGCACCAGGCTATCGAAGCCAAGGAAAATGTAAAAATTGAGGCAGCAACTCAAACCTACGCCACGGTTACCTTACAGAACTATTTCCGTATGTACCGCAAACTGGCCGGTATGACAGGTACTGCCGAAACCGAAGCCGGTGAGTTTTGGGATATCTACAAGCTGGATGTGGTTGTAATTCCAACCAATCGTCCTGTTGTACGTGGCGACCACGAAGACCTAGTTTATAAAACGAAGCGCGAAAAATTCAACGCGGTTATCATTGAAATTAAATCACTGATCGAAAAAGGCCGTCCGGTATTGGTGGGTACAACTTCCGTTGAAATTTCGGAGTTACTCAGCCGTATGCTTACCCGCGACCGGATTGCTCACAATGTACTTAATGCCAAGCTGCACCAGCGTGAGGCGCAGATTGTTGCCGAAGCCGGTTTGTCGCGAACGGTTACCATTGCTACCAATATGGCAGGTCGTGGTACCGACATCAAACTGGGTCCCGGAGTAAAAGAAGCCGGTGGTTTAGCCATTATCGGTACCGAGCGCCATGAGTCGCGCCGCGTTGACAGGCAGTTACGCGGACGTGCCGGACGACAGGGTGACCCGGGTAGTTCGCAATTCTTTGTTTCGCTCGAAGATGACCTTATGCGTATGTTTGGTTCCGAAAGTATTGCAGGAATCATGGACCGACTTGGATTGAAAGAAGGGGAAGTGATTCAGCACCGGATGATCACCAAAAGTATCGAACGCGCACAGAAGAAAGTAGAAGAAAACAACTTCGGCATTCGTAAGCGTTTGCTAGAATATGACGATGTAATGAACGCCCAGAGGGAAGTGATTTACAGCAAACGTCGCCAGGCATTGTATGGCGAACGACTTGCCCTGGATATTTCGAATATGATTTATGACCTTTGCGAAAACTATGTTTCCGATTATCAGGATAACGGTGATTTCGAAGGGTTTACTTTTGAATTGCTTACCACCTTCGCAGCTGAATGTCCGTTTGACGAAAAAGAGTTTTCTTCGGGAAATAAAACGAAACTTACCGATCAGCTTTTCGACCATATTTATAAAAGCTACCGCAGTAAAGCTAAGCATATTGCCGAATTAGCTTACCCTGTAATTAAAGATGTGTACGAAAACCATCCGCGTTACCAGTTTATCGCCATCCCGATCACGGATGGAATAAAAACCATGCAGGTAGCGCCAAACCTGAAAAGAGCATACGACGATAAAGGGATGGAAGTATCACTGGCCATCGAAAAGGGAATCACGCTTGGTATTATTGACGATGCCTGGAAAGAGCATCTCCGTGAAATGGACGAACTCCGCCAGAGCGTGCAGTCAGCCAGCTATGAGCAGAAAGATCCTTTACTTATCTATAAACTGGAATCGTTTAACCTTTTTAAAACGATGCTTCAGAAAGTAAATAAGGATATTATCGGGTTCCTTTCGCGGGCAAACCTGCCTGTGCAGCAAGCTGACCAGGTTAAAGAAGCCCATCAGCAACGCACGGATACAAGCCGTCTGCGAACCGATAGAAATGATGTTTTGAATCAGCGTACCAGCGAGCCTGTAGTTACAGGACCTGTTAAAGTGGAAAAGAAAGTTGGACGTAACGATCCTTGTCCCTGTGGTAGCGGTAAGAAATACAAAGCCTGTCACGGGAAAGATGAAGTATAATAAGGAATTTGGCTTTTTATGGGCCGGAAGACCGAAGCCGGAAGACCGAAGTGAGAAAATGTCAAAAGTCCTGAAATCGGATATTTGTAAAGGAGAAATATTTTTATAGAATGGTTTCCGACTTCTAACTTCCGACTTCCGACTTCCGACTTCCGACCCAATATCCATACCTACCTTAATACCCACAAATTCTCACCATTAATCAGTATAAAAAAACAGCCAATGAGAAGCATACTTTATTTTGTCGCCGGCCTGATATTGCTTGTCCAGGTTTCGGAAAAAGCGCAAGCGCAGATGCCTGTTGCCTACAGCCCGGTAATTGATTCACTTATTGGCCTCGTTACTGAGTCAACTGTCAGCTTGCGGGTAAGGCAACTTTCGGGCGATACAACGGTGTTAGTGGGAGGCGAAACCAAAACCATTACTACACGGAATTATCAGTATAACAGTGTTCAGGATATTGCTGCTCAGTTTGTACTGGAGAAATTCCAGGAATATGGCTACCAGGCCCGTTACCAGGATTATAGTGCAACAGGTCGCAATGTTTTGGGCTGGAAAACAGGTACAAAATACCCTGATAAAAAGTACATAATTTGTGCGCATTACGACAATATGCCTACTGCCGCGATAGCGCCGGGAGCTGATGATAATGCCTCAGGAGTTGTAGCTGTGATGGAGGCAGCGCGTCTGCTTGCCGGTTTAACTTCCGAATATACCATCGAATTTGCCATATGGGATGAAGAAGAAATCGGCCTGGTCGGGAGTGCCGCATATGCTGACAGTGCTTCAATTAACGGCGAGCAGATTATGGGCGTATTGAATTACGATATGATCGCATGGGATTCGAACAACGATTTTAAACTTACTCTTGGAACAAACACGCTATCGCAAGGGTTAACAACTGAATATCAGGATGTCATGAGCATTTATACTCCTGAATTTACCTGGGATTATACTAACATCGAAGCCAGTGACCATGCGTCCTTCTGGTATCACAATTACCCGGCAATCCTTGCTATTGAAGAGTATCCCGGCGATTTTAACGCTTATTACCACACGCCTCAGGATCATTTCAATATTCTTAACCTTACTTTTTTTACACGTATGGTTCAGGCAGCGGTGGCTGGCCTGGCAACCGAAGGATGGAACTGCAAAATGAGTCTTCAGCATCAGCCGGTTCTTTCGGGTGTAGGAACAGGGGATCAAACAGTTATTTTAACCGCGGTTTCGCCACGGACTATTGCAAACAATGAAAATAAGCCCAGGCTGTATTATAGTATTAATGGCGGAAACTATCAGTTCCTTTACCCGGATGATATAACAGGGAGTTCTTATAAATTCTATATTCCGGGTCAACCATTCGGAACTACGGTTAATTATTATTTTGCCGTACAGGACCAAAATGGATTAATCATCGAAACGCTTCCCCGTGGCGGGAGAGGAATCAATCCTCCGGGTTCGGTGGCTCCGGTTTCGCAATATACATACCTGGTGGCACCCGATTATACACAAACACTTTGTTCGAATACAGTTCCCAAAGCCATACCTGATCTTTCCACCATTTACGATACCATTCCGGTTTCGTATGTGGGAGGAATCAAGGATATTAATGTGAATGTTAACATTGATCATACCAGGGTTTCGACTCTCAACCTGTCGCTTATCGGACCTGATGGAACAACAATTGACCTCAGCTCCGACAATGGCGGGAGCGGTTCCAACTTTACAAATACAACTTTCGATGATGAAGCAATGATTTCCATCAAGAATGGAATTGCACCTTATACAGGAAGTTTCAAACCAGAGCAACCCTTAAGTACCTATGATGTTAAAGAAGTGACGGGCAACTGGATTTTAAAAGTTCAGGATGATGCTGTAAGCCAGGTTGGTACACTTCAGAATTGGTGTATTACAATCAATTACTTCGATTTATCGGTTGGAATTGCCGAAACGTCAATTGAGAAAGCACTTAAGCTTGATCAGAATTTTCCTAACCCGGTATTTGGCATTACCAATATTCCTTTTACGCTACCGGCTCCCGGAAAGGCAGACATTGATCTGTATGATTTATATGGCCGGAAAGTGATGTCAATTGCTTCAGGGACTTTTGCAAGTGGATTGAATGTAATAAATGTTGATTTGTCGGGGCTATCTTCAGGCACATATTTCTACAGGTTAGTACAGGGAGATATTACGCAAACAAAAGTTCTGTTACTAAACAGGTAGTATAAGAGAATAGGATAAATTTGTTTACTGATAAAGATGAAATTAGTAAATGATTTTTCCTGGTAAAAGAAAACATCTCGTATAACGATCAAAACTTCGGATATGAAATACAAACGCATCTTACTCAAGCTCAGTGGTGAATCGCTGGCAGGCAATTCGGGACAAGGTTTTGATACAGCCATGCTTGCCTTATATGCTGATGAAATTAAAAAAGCGGTCGGACAAGGAACCCAGGTTGCTGTTGTGCTGGGTGGAGGTAATATTTTCCGCGGATTAAAAGGTAATAACATTGGGGCTGACAGGGTGCAAGGCGATTACATGGGTATGCTGGCAACGGTTATAAATAGCCTGGCGTTGCAATCGGCTTTGCAGAGTGTGGGAGTAAAATCGAAAGTACTCTCGGGACTTGCAGTTGATCCTGTTGCCGAAAGGGCCAGCGGTCCGAAAGCAATAAACAGCCTCGAAAACGGAGAAGTTGTTATTTTAGCCGGAGGGACAGGAAATCCATTTTTTACTACCGATTCGGCAGCAGCTTTAAGGGCGGTTGAAATTCATGCTGATGTATTGCTTAAAGGTACCCGCGTGGATGGCGTTTATACGGCTGATCCTGAAAAAGATCCGGATGCTACAAAATTCAGTTCCATTACTTTTGAAGAAGCTTACAGCAAAGGATTGAATATCATGGATATGACCGCGTTTACACTTTGCAGTGAGAATAATATGCCTGTTATCGTATTTGATGTTCATAAAGAGGGGAACCTGCATAAAATTCTAAACGGGGATAATTGCGGAACACTTATTCATGTGTGAAGGGTTGGAAGAGTTTGAAGGGTTTCGGGTTTGAAGGGTTTCTTGTTTCAGGTTTCAGGTTTC